>CAZLNX010000021.1:0-33438 GCA_964560795.1 uncultured Anaerolineales bacterium
ATTAAACTTTTGCTGTTTTGAGGAGGGTCTAGCACCCTTTTTGCAGTAGAGTCCCCATAAATTTACCAGTTTTTTGGACTTCTCAAGCAGAATTACCATATCTGGCGTAGAATTTGCTACCTTTTTTCGATATTCTGGCCGAAATCAGATAATTATCAGATTTTTGAATTTAAAGTGCGGAATGTGGGATATACTGCGCGGAAAAGCATTAATTTCTACATATCGCAGAAGAACCAGTTTATTCTAGAACAACTTTCTCTCCACAAATTACCCCATAGAACAGATCGTGATTATCAATTCTGGCAACAAGGTTCTCATCCCCAAATGATCCAAAGCGACGCAATGATGAGACAGAAGATCGAATATATGCACTACAATCCGGTGAGGCGCGGTTACGTTGATCTGCCTGAACAATGGCGTTACTCAAGTGCAAGAAATTATTCTGAAATGGAAAATCTTTTGGAAGTTTGTAAGGTGTGGTGAAGAATCTGATCGCGGAGCGATGGACAACAGTGACCACGCGGAGCATGGTCACCAGCTAGAAGAATAGCCAAACTCGTTCCGCTGCTCTGCGGTGGAACGCTTAGCTGGACGCTCCGCGTCTAGATGCCATTCTGCCCTAAATCATGCTCAACCTCATGCACATGAGCATAGAGATTGGCAACCCACAACTTTCCCTCTTGCGTAACATTAAGATAGCGTAGTGCATCCCTTAGATACGGGAAGACAACATCCCAATAAAAGCGCGTGAAGTTGCTGCGCATATGACCTGGGCTCTTGTAGCCAATTTGCTGGTTGACCCCCGTTTCTTCGAATTCGTAATACAGGGCTGGGATCTTACGCAAATAGTTAGTATCCCCTAACTGGCCGATAAAATCAGCGGCGCGCACTAGGCCAGCAAAATCGGCAGTCTCCTGATATTTTGGCTCATCGGGTACCGGAAAGCGTGTCCGCTCAATATAAGAGGCGATCAATTCTGCATCTACGGCTTCTTCTAATCTCCCCGAGCCAAAGCGCTCGCGCACAAAGAGCATACTGCGATCAACGTGATAGGGGGTTAATACCGCATCTGTACCATCGTCAGGGAGTTCAATAGATTCATCACCAATTCCGGTGGCATACTGCCCGCGTCGATCCCCCTGGCAAACACCCCTGACATAACCAATATCATGGCAAAGGATTGCCATGATAACATGCAGCCAATCTTTAGGCGTTACGCCTCCCCGAGAAAGATGCCTACCCTTCAAGATAGCCTGACCAACCAGAGTTACCAAAATAGTATGCTCAACATTGTGATAGAGAGCATCTGAATTGGCGATATTTTCCAGGGCTAATCTGCCAGTCCATTCGATGACATTGGCAAATTGAGGCTCTAATGCGCTATACGTCTGATGATAGGCATTTTTGATTTCTTTGACAAAACTTTCGATGAGTAAAGCCTGGTAATTAAACATCAAGCCTGACCTTGTGACCGCCCCCCTCTCAGTTCTCCCTATTCTAACGGAAATCCAACTTCAATTTGGCCTTCAACTACTCTTACCGGATATGCAGGTATCCCTTCAACTGCAGGGAGCGTGCATGCTTCTCCAGACCGGACATCAAATCGCGCCCCGTGACGGGGACAGGCAACTTCATACTCTTCGAGCTCGCCCTCGCCTAACGGCCCATCATCATGGGAGCAAAGATCAGCAATGGCGTAAAAATCCCCGGCAATGTTGAAGACAACGATATAGTCATCATCGACTTCCACAAACAATCGTTCACCGTTTGGAATTTCATCGACACCTGCGATGGCGACGAACTCACACTTTTCGGGGTCGATCTGTGTGTAATTATACATGTATTACGCTACTAGATCGTCACTGGCTTCGCCCAACCCGTATGCACCAGCCTTGAGCACTTTCAGAGAAAGGAGTGCGCACTTCAGCCGTACAGGGCCAAGCTCAATACCCAGCAATTCAAGTACATCTTCTTTGGTTAGTGCCTTGACTTCTTCCAGTGGTTTTCCATGGATAAATTCAATTAACAAATCCGCGGACGCTTGAGAAATAGAGCATCCTTCGCCACTGTAAACAGCCTCAGTGACAATATCGTTTTCATCGAGGCGTACATCAACACGAATGTGATCTCCACAATAGGGATTATCATCTTCGAAGGTGATATCGTGTGGATCTAATTCTCCACGATACTGGGGATTTTTATAACGGTCAATAATTAGTTCGCGATAGAGATCGTCCATAGTCACGCAAAAATCTTTTTCACTTTGTAAATCCCATCGACCAGCTTATCTACCTCTTCCATCGTATTATACAAGTAGAAACTGGCTCGGGCTGTAGCGGCAATGCCAAATTTATTGTGCAAAGGCATAGCACAATGATGTCCTGCCCGAACGGCCACCCCGTTCGAGTCCAATATTTGAGAGATATCATGGGCATGGGCTTCAGGAAGCGTAAACGCGGCAACACCACCTTTATATTGAGCTTCGGGCCCAAATACTTTCACACCTGGAATTTCTTCCAGTCGTTCTAAGGCGTAGCCAATGATCTCACCCTCATACTGCTCAATGACCGCCATGCCAATCTCAGAAAGGTAATCCACTGCTGCGCCCAAACCGATGCCCTCCGCAATGGCGGGTGTACCGGCTTCGAATTTGTGGGGAAGTTCATTATTGGTAAAGGAACGCAGTTCAACACGCTTGATCATCTCGCCACCACCCAGGAATGGGGGCATTGATTGAAGTAATTCCTGGCGTCCATAGAGAATACCAATACCCGTTGGGCCACACATCTTGTGCCCCGAAAAAGCCAGGAAATCACAATCCAATGCCTGAACATCAACTGGGATATGCGGCACAGATTGAGCAGCATCGACCAGGGTCACCGCGCCGGCCGCGTGTGCCATTTGAATGATCTCTCGAGCTGGATTGATCGTCCCCAACACATTCGACATATGTGTAAATGAGACCATCTTCGGATCAAGTTTCAGCAACTCAGCGTATGATTCGAGATCGAGCAAACCATCTGGGGTGACGGAGATAAATTCCAGGCGCAAGTTGCGTTCGGCTGCCAGGATCTGCCAGGGGACGAGATTGGAGTGGTGCTCCATCTCCGTTAGAATGACTACATCACCGCTTTCAAGGTTTACACGTCCCCAGGTCTGTACAACCAGGTTGATCGATTCCGTGGTATTACGGGTGTAAATCACCTCTTTGGGTGTAGCAGCACCTATAAAAGCGGCAATCCTCTCTCGAGCAGATTCGTAGGCCGCTGTGGCCTCTTCGGCAAGCATATGAATTCCGCGATGAATATTGGCATTCGAGCGCCGATAATATTCATCCATGGCATTTATCACCTGAAGAGGTTTTTGACTTGTAGCCGTAGAATCCAAATACACCAGAGGAACACCTGGACTCACTTCGCGTTCGAGAATGGGAAAATCTGCCCTGAGTTTCTGAATATCTAGCGCTGCCAAGCGTTCATTTTCCATAGTCATAAGTAAATGCAAAAATGTGGCTTTTGAAGCCACATTTATCGATTATTTCTTTGCTCCTCGACGACTTCGTTTCGGGTGGCGCATATTGGTTGATTCTTTGGGACACCAAAGAACGTGATCGGGAACCATCCAACCATTGGTCAGGTACACATTTTCATGAAATTGAACCGCTACCAACTTATCATCTACTTGAACAACGACACCTTCGAGCCAACCTCGGATGCGTTCTTTCTCAGCATTATCATGATCGCACAAAACTTCTACCACATCGCCGACTTCGTATTCACGATTGGCATCGGGGGGAGAGGAAAAAGGTAATCCAGCCAAATCAGCCTCCAAAAGTACTGCTAATTTCCACTATAATAAATTGCATATTATATAACAAAATCTGTTATTGCGCCCCCATTTTCTCCAGTATCGCCTCGTGAAAACGTTGTCTGACACCATCAAATGGGATGCGCTGCATAATAGGGTCGAAGAATCCATCAACAACCAGAAGTTCAGCCTGCTCGGTGGGAATTCCCCTGCTTTGCAGGTAAAAAACCAAATCAGGATCGATCTTGCCAACGGTCGCGCCGTGCGTACAGCGTACATCATCGGCCATGATTTCCAGGCCGGGAATAGAATCTGCACGCGCACTTTCACTCAATACTAAGTTGCGGTTTGCCTGATACCCGTCGGTTTGCTGTGCACCAGGTGCCACATAAATCATGCCCTGCCAAACCGAACGGCTGTCCTCTTTTAGGGCTCCTTTGAAGAGTAAATCACTGGTGGTATGTGCCGCCATATGATTCTGCTGGGTATCATGATCTAGGTGCTGGGAACCATCAGTAAAATAGAATCCCGACATACGACCATTGGCACCTTTGCCAACGAGATCAAGATCAGAGAAGTTCTTAGTCAGTTTGGTACCGATGGCACCAAAGATCCAATCAATATTGCCATCACGCTCGACGCGGGCGCGTTCATGGGTAAAATTCCACACACGATCACCCAAGGATTGCAACTCCACGAAGCGCAAATTGGCGCCGACTCCAACATGGATTTCAACAACACCACCGTGCAGTGTCTGTTGGGTTTCTCCATTAGGTGAAGCGGCCTCATGAACATAGGTGAGTGAGGCACCGTCTTCCACCCAAACCAGCAAATGCGAGAAATGAGCTAATCCGCTGCCTGCTGCCCATAAAATGCTGTGAAGCGGTTGTTCGACATGGACGCCTTTTGGCACATATACAAAGACACCGTTGCGCGACAGGGAACTCGCTAGCGCGGCGAATTTTCCTTCATCTGGCTTGACGACTTGGCCAAGGGCTTTGCTTAGTTCTTCTGGATGTTCAACCGCGGCGGTTTCAAGATCGGTGAAGATGACTCCCATTTTAGCGAGTTCTGGATTGAGGTCTTTCTGAATCTCGCCGGGGAGCAGCACAATCTGACCTCCGTGTTGGTCGCTGACCAGAGGCTTTAACAACCTTTCGGGAATAGCCTGCAAATCTTCGTATGCGCCAGGCAAAGGAAGTTCGAAATCGTCTTTCAGTCCACGGATATCGGTTCGGCGCCAGGGTTCATCCTGGGTAGTGGGATAAGGCATATTCTCGAAGGTTTCCCAAGCTCGCGCCCGGTAATCTGCCAGAACACCACTACCGTCACCCGCTGTGACCATTTCACGTGTGAAATTAAAGCCCTCAAATTTTGGGCGTCTTGTTCGCTTTGTTCTTGTTACAACTTTCTTGGTTGTCATAATTTGTCCGTGAGATCGTCTACCCGATCGACCCTTCCATTTGGAGCTGGATCAGTCGGTTCATTTCAATGGCATACTCCATGGGCAACTCTTTGACCAGTGGCTCAATGAAACCAGAGACAACCATGGTGGTAGCTTCTTCTTCAGAAAGCCCACGACTCATTAAGTAGAAAAGTTGTTCCTCGCCCACCTTTGAGACCGAAGCCTCATGACCGATGGTCACATCCTGATCATCGATTTCGATATAGGGGTAGGTATCTGAACGAGAGTCTGGATCCAATAAGAGTGCATCGCAAACCACGTTTGATTTGACATTGCCCATGCCTTCATGAACTTTGAGCAAACCACGGTAAGAGGCACGTCCACTATCTTTGCTGATGGACTTAGAAATGATCTTACTACTGGTATTCGGGGCAAAATGGATCACTTTGCCACCGGTATCTTGATGTTGCCCTCGGCCGGCGAAAGCCATGGAGAGAATTTCACCGTGCGCGCCTGGGCCCATCAAATAGCAAGAGGGGTATTTCATGGTCAACTTGGAGCCAAGGTTAGCATCCACCCATTCCATGGTTGCGCCTTCTTCAACGATGGCACGCTGGGTCACCAGGTTATAGACATTATTAGACCAGTTCTGGATAGTGGTGTAGCGCACGCGGGCATTTTTCTTGACCACAATTTCGATCACACCACTGTGGAACGAGTCGGTCGTATATTGAGGAGCGGTACAGCCCTCAACATAGTGCACCTGAGCACCCTCGTCAGCGATGATTAAGCTGCGTTCGAACTGGCCGATATTGGCCACATTCAGGCGGAAATAGGCCTGCAGGGGCAGTTCTACTTTGACCCCTTTGGGCACGTACACAAACGAACCACCCGACCAAACTGCGCTATTGAGCGCAGCTAATTTATTATCTTCGATAGGTATAACTTTACTGAAGTGCTCGCGGAACAGTTCGGGGTGTTTGCGCAGCCCATCTTCGATGCTCAGGAAGATCACACCTTGCTCTTCCAAATGCTCCTGGATGCTGTGATACACCATCTCGGATTCATATTGGGCACCTACACCAGCCAGGAACTTCTGCTCGGCTTCGGGGATGCCTAATTTGTCGAAGGTGTTCTTGATATCATCGGGGACATCATCCCAGGTTTTGCCTTCTTCATCCGTGGGCTTTACGTAATAATAAATATTATCTAAATCGAGCTTGGAGATATCGCCACCCCAGGTTGGCATTGGGCGTTGAAGATAATGATCTAGCGCTTTCAAGCGAAATTCCAGCATCCACTCGGGTTCGCCTTTCATCGCAGAGATCTGCTCGACAACTTCCCGATCTAATCCTTTACGGGTCTTGAAAACAGAGATATCGGGATCGCTAAAACCATACTTATAATCACCAATACCTTCTAATATTTGAGCGTCGGAACTCATAACTTTGTCCTTTGTCAATTAATCAACAGTCCGGATACCAATAATCGAAATATTGCAAATCTAGGCAGCGACCGGACTGTATTTCTCGCGCACCCAATCGTAGCCCTGTTCTTCAAGCCGTAAGGCCAGCTCTGGACCGCCAGACTCAACCACACGTCCATCCAACATGACATGGACAAAATCCGGTTTGATGTAATTCAAAATGCGCTGATAATGGGTGATCACCAGGGCGCCGAAATTGCTGCTGCGAAGGGCGTTGACACCATCGGACACGATTCGCAAGGCGTCAATATCTAATCCAGAGTCAGTCTCATCGAGGATGGCAATCTCAGGTTGTAAAGTGGCCATTTGAAGAATTTCAGCACGTTTCTTTTCACCACCCGAGAAACCTTCATTGAGGTAGCGACCGGCAAAGGAATGATCCATTTTCAGGAGATCCATGCGCTCCTTGAGCATAGTGCGGAATTCGGGAATGGGAACGCCTTTATCCTCCGGATCAGTGGCTTTCCGATGGGAATTGATAGCCGTTCGCAGGAAATTAGCGACTGTCACACCAGGAATTGCAACTGGATACTGAAAAGCAAGATACAACCCCAAGTGAGAACGCTCATCCGGATCTAACTCCAGCACATTCTCACCTTTGAACATCGCTTCACCACCGGTCACATCGTAATTGGGATGTCCCATCAAGGCATACGCCAGCGTGGATTTTCCAGTCCCATTTGGCCCCATAATGGCATGAATCTCACCTTTGCGAATGGTCAGATCGACACCTTTAAGAATTTTATTATCTTCAACATTAACGTGCAAATTTTTTATCACAAGCTCTGACATTGAAAAAACTCCTATCTAATGCGGGAGGACAAAGATGCCACTCGTCGAAAATTCAATTTTTGAACGGCCGGATTATAGCACGCGCCCATAATTTAGTCAATATTTTTGATAATATTCATATATATTATTGACAGGAAAATTCGCGGATGGTATACTCACCCCTGTAATTCGGACGGTTCTTATCTAAGGTTACACATGTCGAATACGCGCGAAAAAGTTCTCAAAACTCTGCTCACCCGTCAGCGATGCACGGTCAACGACCTGGCTGAGGCTGTAGGCATTAATCCCATTTCGGTGCGGCACCATATTAATAAGCTTGAAGCCACGGGTCTAGTGACTTCAGAGGAAGAAAAGCATGGTGTAGGAAGGCCGCGACTGGTATATTTCCTTACCGATAAAGGGATGGAACAATTTCCCAGCCGCTATTTGAAATTAACTGTCCGTTTACTAAAACAACTCAAAGAGACACTGCCAGAACCTTTGGTCGGCGAACTCTTCACACAAATGGCTGATGATCTGGCCGCGGATTATGCATCTGATCTGGAATTAGATGACCTCCCCATTGAGGAACGTCTCAATATCGTTCAGGATCTTCTCGGTACAGAAGGCTTCACCATGGAGTGGGAACACAAAGATGACGGTTACCATATCCGCGAGGTAAACTGTCCCTATTATCACGTCGGTCAATCGCATCCCGAAGTTTGCGCTGTTGACGAAACTTTGATCTCTAATATGTTATCCGTCCCCATCGAAAAAGTTAAATGCATTCTGGATGGGGATTCACTTTGCACCTATATTGTGCCTGAATCGAAAAAAACAGAAGACTAATTATGACACCTACTCGCCCCCGTCCTACGTGGCAAATTGAAGCCAGTCACCCAGATATGCTAAAACCCGTTGATGAAGCCCTGCGCCAGGTCATGGACCCGGAGATTGGGTTGAATGTGATGGAGCTTGGCCTGATGCGCGATGTCAGCATCGATGATGATGAAGACAGTGCTCATGTGGTCATGATCATGACGACTCCATTTTGCCCTTATGCTCCCGCACTACTTGAGAGCGCCCGCTCCAAAGTTGAGAGCGCGATAGAAAAACCTACTACGATAGAAATGGGTATGGAATATTGGGATCCAAGCTATATGGAAGAGGGTGTTGGCGCCGATTGGGGATTATTCTAAACGTAAGCCCAGAGCACACAGAAATTACAGAGAAAAAGAAACTGGTTTGAATGTTCATTCCAGTTTCTTGTTTTTAAGGCACTTCACAAATAATTGGCTTTGTGCTAATATTGCGCAGCTTTCCGCCCCTGGCGCAATCGCGGTGCTTGGGGCAATCCCGTGGAAAGGAGGTAATTATGCGCGAATACGAATTAGTCTTCATTATCCATCCGGATTTGGACGAAACAGCAACGAATGATGCTGTCGAACGAGTCAAAGGTTGGATCACAGAAGCAGGGGGATCGGTAGACAAGGTTGATCCTTGGGGAAAACGCAAGCTGGCTTATCCCATTCGAAAACAGAATAACGGCCAGTATTTTCTGTTAAATATCAGCATCGCCCCAGACTTTGTCACTGAGATGGAACGCAATTTGCGGTTCTTGGAACCAGTGATGCGATTCCTGATTACGTCAATCGAAGAGTAACAACAGGAGGCTGACATGAGCCGAGGCTTAAACAAAGTTACGATCATCGGTCACCTTGGGCGCGATCCAGAGATGCGCTACACGCCCTCTGGACGCCCAGTGACAACCTTCAGTGTTGCCACCAACCGCAGTTGGACCACATCGGATGGAGAGCGAAAAACCGATACTGAGTGGTTCAACGTAGTCGCCTGGAATAAGCTGGCTGAAATTTGCAATCAGTATTTGATCAAAGGTCAGCAGGTTTATATCGAGGGACGCTTGCAATCACGCCGCTGGGAAGATGCCAACGGCACCAAGCATACGTCGGTTGAGATTGTGGCAAATGAGATGATCATGCTCGGCGATCGCCGACCAGATGAGGATGTTTCCGACGACGAACCCGTCGAGGATGAATTTCCCTTCTAGCAAGGTTAGGTCAGCTTACAAAAAACTAAATCCCTGCGTTTGCTGCGGGGTGTTCAGCAAAGTTGGAAAAGCTAAGCTGAATAAATGAAATAGGAGTACGTACCATGGCTGAATTTAAAAGACGGCGGCGACAGCGTTATTTCCAACCAAGAAAATGCCGCTTCTGCGCAGATCCGAAGCTGGTCATAAACTACAAAGGTACTGACCTGCTGCGCCAATTTGTCCACGAAGATGGGAAAATCCGTCCTCGCCGACAAACAGGTAACTGTGCAAAGCATCAGCGGAAAGTTACCAACGCAATCAAGCGAGCCCGTCATATTGCATTACTGCCTTTCGTCGGCGAAGTTCTGCGATAACCACATTGATCAATAACCGGGGCATAGGGTTACATTCTCTATGCCCTGCTTTGTTATAGAAACAGAGCGAGAACATGGCAAAACAAAAACGTAGAATTAGCATAACAAGTCGCAAACAATTAGCGCGTCTCGAACGCGAGAATTTACAAAAGAACGCTATCATGATTGGGGCAATTGTCGTCGCACTTATCGTGGTCGGCATCACGGCATTTGGACTGATCAAAGAGGGACTTATTGACCCCCAACAACCTGTGGTCACGGTTGATGATACAGAAGTATCTTTGCGTGAGTTCCAAACCTGGGCACGCTTCAAACGGTTCCAACTGGTAAACCAGTACGCCAATTACTTCAGCTTCATGCAGAGTTTTGGTGATGAAAGTAGCCGTTCATTGATCGAGAATAATTTGCGTCAGATTCAATTTCAGCTGGAACCCTTTTTCCTGGGAGCAACTGTGATGGATGAAATCATCGCTGATGTCCTAATAAGACAAGAGGCTGAAAGCAGAGGAATCTCAGTTTCTGATGCAGAAGTAGATAAATATCTGGCTGAGAACTTCTTCCTACATTTTCCTGAAGGAACGCCCACACCGGTTCCGACCCAGGAGCCTATTCTGACATCCACACTGACTTCGCTGCAGTTAACATTGGTTCCGCAAGAGCCAACGGAAGAAGCTGTTCCAACTGAAGAAGTTACAACCGAGACCGAAGCAGCAGAAGCCGAAGACGCTTCGGCTGAAGAAACGGATGTGGAACCAGAGCCCACCATCGCGCTCCCCACTCCAACCGTGCTCAGTGATGAAGAGTATCAGACCCAACTTGTAGATTATATTAGCTATATCAATTCCTTTGCTGATGTTACCGAAGAAGAATTGCGCTGGATGATCCAGGCCGATCTATATCAGGAAAAAATAATCGAGGCATTAGCTGATGAAATTCAAACCGAAGAGGATCAGGTTTGGGCACGGCATATCCTGGTTGCAACAGAGGAAGAGACCGCTCAAGTTTACGAACGGCTTGAAGCAGGTGAATTATTCGCCGATCTAGCACTGGAGCTTTCCACAGATCCAGGCAGCGGTTCACAAGGCGGCGACCTGGGCTGGTTTGGCGAAGGTCAGATGGTGCAAGCATTCGAGGAAGCTGCTTTTGACCTTGAAATTGGTGAAATCAGCGAGCCTGCTGAATCAAACTTTGGATGGCATGTCATCCAGGTCCTGGGTCGCGAGGTTCGCCAAATCTCAAACGATCGTATCGATCAAATTCGACAGCAAATCTTCCAAGAGTGGTTAACGGCAGCGCGCGAAAACGCCGAAGTTGTCATTGCAGATAACTGGGCCGAAGATGTTCCTGACACCCCTTCAATTCCACCGCATTTGCTGTTATCAAACGAATAAAGTTTTGATTATAACGAAAAGGATGGGCATTTCGAAAGCCCATCCTTTTTTGATTCCAATTATCTTAACACTTAGCACAAGTAAGTTTACTGAAAAAAGGGCGCATTCACCGCGAAGACGCCAAGAGCGCCAAGAATTCCTTTAGGTAAAGCGAATATTCTATACTCAGCAACAATTTTCATCAGGATCCTTACGTTATATTTATATTTTCTTAGCGTCCTTCGTGTCTTGGCGGATTTTTCAGTGTAGTCACAAGAGAATTTACTCAAATACTGATTGTTGGATTTTCAATAGATCTCTAATACCTTTCTCGGTCAAATCAAGCATGGCATCCAATGTGCTGCGCGGAAAGGGTTCGCCTTCGGCGGTGCCTTGTACTTCAATGAACTCACCCGCGGCATTCATCACCACATTGATATCAACTTCCGCGGCAACGTCCTCGGTATAGCAAAGGTCAAGCAGAGGCTTCCCATTTACCAAGCCCGCGCTGATGGCAGCCACTGGAGACAAGAATACGCTCGGGTCCACCTCACCAGCTTCAATTAAAGTCTGCAGGGCCAACTTCAAGCCCACATATCCACCAGTAATCGCTGCAGTGCGGGTTCCCCCATCTGCCTGAATCACATCACAATCGACGATAAAAGTTCGCTCACCCAATTTTTCCAAATCGACCGCGGCGCGCAAACTGCGCCCGATCAAGCGCTTGATCTCCTGGGTTCGTCCCCTCAAGCCGCGCGTCTCACGTGTCGTGCGCACATGCGTAGAGCGGGGTAAGAGCGCATACTCGCCGGTTACCCAGCCGCCCGGGATGCCCTGCTGCTTCTTCCAGCGCGGGGCACCGTCCTCGATAGTGACATTACACAAGACTTTGGTATCTGCCATGGCAATCAATACTGACCCCTCGGGATAAGCAACATATCCTGGGGTCAGGGTGACGGCTCGGAGCTGGTCAGGTGCACGCCCGTCAGCACGCTTACTCATATATTCTCCATTATCTTTGCTTGTTATGGCTATACAACTGTGGCAACTTCGTCCAGTTTCAGCGAGATCACCTGGCTGGCCGTATCCCGCCCCATGGTAACGCCGTAAATCACGTCGGCAGCTTGAACTGTGTTGCGGTTGTGTGTGATGACAATAAATTGGGTGTTTTGGGCCAACTCGCTCAAGAGGTCGCGAAAACGGCCCACGTTTGCTTCGTCTAGCATCGCATCAACTTCATCAAGAACACAGAAAGGAGTCGGTGAAACTCGCAGCAAGGAGAACACCAACGCTGTCGCTGTTAAACTGCGTTCGCCACCCGAAAGCAGCGACAATCCTTGTGTTCGCCTTCCCGGCAAACGAGCTTCGATATCTATGCCTGTATCGGTCATATTATCGGGATCTGTCAGGACCAGCTTCGCTGCGCCACCCCCGAAGAGACGCGTGAAAATTTCACGGAACTCCGCTGCAACAGCATCAAACGTGATGCGGAATTCCCGCTCCATCATCACATCCAGTTCAGCGATCACCTGCTTGATATCTTCTTCAGCCTGTTTGAGATCTTCGACCTGTGCGGTCATGAAGGTATAGCGCTCATTGACCTCTTGATATTCCTTCTGTGCTTCAGGGTTGACCGCCCCAATCCGCCGCAACTGCGCTCGCTGCTGCTTGATGGTATCGTCCAGCCCTTCGGGCAGCTCGACCACAACGGGAAGCTGCTGCACCATACCATCAAAAGGCAATGGTGTCAGGCCAGACATGTGCGGCGCGTATTCAAAAGAAACCAGGCCAAAATCTGCTTCGATGCGCTCGGTCAGACGATCCAAGTCTTCTTGCTTGCGGGTCAGTGCCAATTGGGCTTGCGCGTGCAGACGGTCTGCAGCGCTAAGCCGATTGCGCGCTTCAGTCTCCGAAACCAACAGGCCATCCTGATGAGATTCAGCAGTCGTCAACTCATCTTCTGCCGGATCAATCAGGGCTTGCAGCGAGTTGATCTTCTCGATCACTTCCGCTTCTTGATCGCGCAATGTGCCCTTGCGAGTTTCTAAATTGCTAATTTCTGCATGAAACTCGTTTATTCGAGACTGCAAGCTATCGAAGCCCGCCTTTGCCTCTTCGCCTGTGCTGCGCCGTTCATTTTCACGCTTTCTGGCATCTTCTAATGCCTTCTTGGCAACGGCTGCTTGTGTACTCCAATGGCTGACTTCCATCTGGAATTCTTCCAGGGAATATCTACTGATGGAGGATTGCTTTTCTCGAAGATTCTCTTGTGCCTGGGCAATTTCACCATCCAGTGCGGACAAACGCGCTGAGATTTGGCGTGCTTCTGTTTCCCCGGCTTGAATCTCCTCCCTAAGCCCGGTTTGGCGTTGTCGCTGCCAATCGGCTTGACGCTGAGCTTGAGAATGCTCCAGTGTGACCTCGCGCTTAGTGTGATCGGTGTTATCCACCTCGCGCAGAAGAGATTCTAAAGATCGCTTATATTCGCTCTCCTCAGAACCCAGTTTCTCCAGTTTTTCAGTAAGTTGATTGATACGCCCATTGAGAGATTCAATTTTCGATTCAACCGTCTCGATTTGAGTTTGGATTTCGCGGCGCTGGCGAGGGCGGCTCAGGGTACTGGAAGTGCCCGTTTGCCTGACCATCACCGGCCCGTTGGCATAGAACACCTCGCCACGCAAAGTGACCACCTGGGCGCCTTCTGGTTGCCCTGCCAAAGCCTGCCGGGCATTTTTGCGCTCATCCACCACCAAGGTCTGCCCCAACAGCAAATCGACCGCTGGACGCAGTTCTGGCGGGGCTTGAACCAACTCAGAAGCAACGCCATGCACTCCCGAACCCTGCCGAGATTTGATCGGGGGAGAAGGCACTAAAGCATCCAATGGAAGAATAACGCCACGCGTCGCTTCTTTGGCGAGGATCTCTAAGGCGTTTTCAACGGAATTTTCTTCACTCAAAAGCACAGCATCCAAGTATTCCCCTAATGCGGCAGCGATAGCGGTCTCCAATTCTTCTGGCACGTGCAGATGACTACTCAGAGCACCTTGAGCACGTCCAATTTCACCTTCACCCGCAGATTTCAAGAGCAATCGAGTTCCCGAGTCATACCCAGACAGTGCCTCTTCCGCCTGTTCCAAAACCTCCAGCTGTGCACTCAGGCGAGCCAATTCAGTTTGCAGTGCACCGCTTTCATTAAGCTTATCTTTGCGATCCAATTCAACCTGTGCAATTTGATCTCGATGCTCTTGCAAGGCTTCATTTGCATCAGCGTATTCCTTGGATGCTTTCTCAAGGGCTTTCGTAGCCTCTTCTAAACGTGTTTCGACAATTTGCAATGCCTGGTCAGCTTCGGCAACAGCTTGATTGGCAGTTTCCAATTCCCCTTGTTGACGCTCGGCTTGAGCCTCAAATTCTGCCAAACGAGCACCCAAGCGCGTTTGTTGTGTAGAAAGTTCGGCTAGTTTTTGTTGGGCAGCTTTGATTGTCTTTTCAGCTTCAAGGCGATCCGCCTGATGTTTCTCAAATAATGTCTGAGAAGAGGCAACCTGGGACTGTGCTTCATCCAGTTCAGCCTGTAAACGTTGGGTTTCTGCCTGACTTTCCGCTAATCTTTCCTGATAAACCTGCCTTTGGTGTTCTAACCTGGCCAATTCATCAGATGCGTTCTGCTGCTGAGCAACCAGAGAGCGCACCCGTTCATCGGATACCGCCAGCTCGCGAGTTATCGTTTCACGTTGGGCATGCAGTTGAGATAATTCTCGATGCCAGGAACTCAAGCGCGCTCGCACGCCTTGAATATGTTCACGGAAACTGGTGATTTTTTGATCAAGACCAGACTGTTTATTACGCGATTCTCGCAATGCTTCTTCTTGCAATTTTGCCGTGCGTCGAGCTTCGTTGAGATCTTGTTGGGAGCGGTGCCAGTGATATCCGTACCAATCACGCAATAATACCTGTAGATCTTCTTTGACCTGGTCATATTGCATGGCTCTTCGTGCCTGACGCTCCAAGCTTCGTATGCGAGGTTTCAACTCAGAGAGGATATCCTCGACGCGCTCTAAATTTCGATAGGTTGTAGCCAAGCGGCGCTGAGCCTCTTCCCTGCGCGTACGATACAGCCCAATCCCTGCAGCCTCCTCGAATAGACGTCGCCGCTCTTCCGCTCGCAAAGAGAGCGCTGAATCGACCAAACCCTGGCCGATGATCGTGTACGTGCGTTCCGATAAGCCTGAATTCCCCAAAAGCTCACTGATATCTTTCAAGCGTACTTTCTGCCCGTTGAGAATATATTCATTCCCGCCATCGCGATACGCGCGCCGGCTGATAGAGACTTCGGAGAAATCTACGGGCAGCCACTTGCTGCTGTTATCAAAGATGATCTCTGCCGAAGCCATCCCTGCCCGGGCGCGCTGTTCTGATCCCTGGAAAATCATATCGACAGTTTTCTTGCCGCGCAACAAACTGTATGACTGCTCGCCCAATACCCATCGAATGGCATCGGCGATATTCGATTTGCCCGATCCGTTCGGGCCCACGATGCAGGTTATGCGTTCGGCCAACTCAAAGGTTGTCCGACCTGCAAATGTTTTGTATCCTTGAAGTTCAAGCGATTTAAGATGCATGGCAGCTATCGTAAACTAGAATTCTAAAAACGTCTATAACCCATTTGCCAATCTGATCCATCTGGCATTTCATTACGTCTGCCCAAATTTCTTCAGTGCTTCCTGGGCGGCCGCTTTTGCAGCACTTTGCTTACTATGACCGATTCCACGTCCAAAAGAAGTACCATTAATAAAAACCTCTATCTCGAATTCTTTGGCGTGATCCGGACCCGACTCGGAAATTGTGACATATTTTGGCGCGCCGTCGCCATGGGCTTGCGTCCATTCCTGAAGTTTGCTCTTAGGGTCGTGCATACCGCCCGAAGAATAGATCTGATGAGCCATGCTATCTAGAAGTGGTTCGACGAATTGACGCACCGCAGTGATATCGGCTCCCAAGTAGATTGCACCTACCAGGGCTTCAAACGTTGCACATAAAAGAGCAAGACGCTCCCGACCGCCAGAATCAGCCTCACCGCGTCCTAAACGCATCGCCGGACCTAGATCCAGCTCACGGGCAAAATCAGCCAACTGTTCCGTGCGAACCAGGGCAGAACGCATACGCGTTAATTGGCCTTCTGACATCTCAGGGAAACGGTTGTACAACCAGGCACCCACCAAAAAGTCCAAAACAGCATCTCCTAAAAACTCGAGGCGCTCATTATCTTCCAGAGCTTCGGGGTGCTCATTCAGATAAGAGCGATGTGTCAAAGCCCGGCTGATGAGCCGGTAATCCGAAAACTGCAACCCGAGACGGGTTGCCAATTCACGCGAAGATTCTTCCACGGGGGGACCCTGAGCAAATTCCATACTTGCCTCCTCAGAACTCAGGGGCCGAGAAACACCCCACCATAAGATCGGGTGTCTCGCGGTCCATTAGTTCTTTATTCAGATGAATAAAACAAATCTGTTTTATTGATACTTCTTCACCGCAATTACGGCGTTATGACCTCCAAAACCAAAAGCATTGCTGATGGCAGCTTTGACAGTCACTTCGCGAGCCTGATTTGGAACATAATCTAAGTCGCAATCGGGGTCAGGGGTTTGGTAATTGATCGTCGGCGGTACGATGTCTTCTTGAACAGCCTTGACGAGGAACAAAGCTTCCAAAGCGCCTGTTGCACCCATCATATGACCAGTCATCGACTTTGTGGAGGAGATAGGGATATTATACGCCAAATCGCCAAAAGACGCTTTAATTGCACGAGTTTCGGCAGCATCATTCAGCGGAGTGGCTGTTCCGTGGGCGTTGATATAGCCTACATCTCCAGGGTTTAGCCCGGCGCTATCCAGGGCCATCTTCATCGCCTTAGCTCCGCCAGCGCCATCTTCTGCCGGTGCAGTGATGTGATTAGCATCTGCCGTGCTGCCATATCCAGCTAACTCAGCAAAGATCTCAGCGCCGCGAGCTTTGGCGTGACTTTCAGTTTCCAAAACTAGCACCGCCGCGCCTTCTCCCATGACAAGACCATCGCGATTCTTGTCAAATGGTTGTGGCGTCATCATATCGTCTTCCCGCCGAGACATGGCGCCCAAACGGTCAAAAGCAGCCACCCCAACGCGTGTGATTGCTGTTTCGCTAGCACCGGTAATCGCCGCATCGATCATGCCAGCTTTAAGCATCATCCAGGCTACGCCGATACCATCCGCACCAGAAGCACAGGCCGAGGCAACGGAAAACGCCGGCCCCTGACAACCTGATTCGATACCGATTAACCCCGCGCCGCCATTGGGCATTAGCATCGGGATCAAGAAAGGGCTGACCTTTCGAGGTCCCGATTTTTCCATCACCAATACACCGTTCTGCAATGATTCGATTCCGCCAATCGCCGAGGATACAATCACTCCAATTCTTCCAGCATTCTGCTCCGTGATCTCCAACCCGGCATGCTCTATGGCCTCACGCGCCACGGCAATAGACATTTGCTCGAAACGGTCTTGTCGACGGGCATCGCGTGCATGCATGTAATTCTTCGGGTCAAACCCTTTCACTTCGCAAGCCATCTTAATTAGATAATCTGATGTATCAAATAGTGTGATGGGACCTAACCCAGATACACCCGCTTTGGCATTCTCCCAACTCTCTTTGGCATTCAGCCCAATCGGACTGATAGCGCCCATTCCAGTTACAACAACGCGTTCACTCATTTTGCCTCCAGTTTTCAGTAAACAGCAACCAGTGAACAGTAAACTAAATACTATACACTAGCTACTATGAGCTTTTTAGACCCGACCCTGTCAGAATTACCACAATTGGTTCGGGGACTTCACCAACAACTTGCGCTAGCGCGTCCCAAACAATGGCCGAGGTCGGCTCTACATAAAACCCCTGATAAGCAAGTGCGTCGCGCCCTGAAAGGATGTTTTCCTCTTCAATTTTTATTAATAAACCTTTTGATGACTCGATAGCCCCCATGATGGCCTTACTTCTTTGAGGCTGTATGATGCGAACGCCCTCAGCGTGGGTTTCCCCTTCTGAAACATTGTCTACACCCGAAGGTCCATACTGCCAAAGCGCCCATAGCGGAGCACACGCAGCAGCCTGAACTCCAACCATTACTGGCAATTCGCTGATCAAGCCAGCATCCCGCAGCGCCGAAAACCCGCGCGCCATGCCCAGCAAAAGACTGCCCTGTCCCGCGGGTGTGATTACAGTCCCTGGTGCTCTATCTAATTGTTCATACAATTCATAGGCAACTGTAGCAAATCCCGGCAATCCTTGGGGTAGATGAGCATGACTGGCGTACACTGCTCCACGATCAGCAGCTCGTTGAACAGTCTCAGCCGCATTAGAGCGCGGACCAGGAACCGAAACCAGCTCAGCGCCAAATGCCGCAATTTGATCTCGCTTAGGACCAGAAGCATAACCAGGTACAAATACTCGCGCCTTTAGTCCCGCCCGGGATGCATACGCTGCAAAAGATGCCCCAGCATTCCCAGAGGAATCTTCTACTGCAGCATCTACGTCTCGAGACCGCAAGAAACTGACCAATAAAGCCGTACCGCGATCTTTGAAAGATCCCGTTGGGTTGAGGTATTCCAATTTGAAGGCTATTTTCTTGTCGAACGCATCTGTCCAAACTAAGGGAGTATCCCCCTCCCCTAAGCTAACCACAGGAGCATCAGCAGGCAGCCCAAAAACATGTTTATAGCGCCAAATGCCAGGCTCACTTGCATCAATGAGCCTAGAGTCAAAAGGTGGGATTTCTTCAAAATCATAAATCCCACCACAGTTTGGGCAACAGTACGGAGTTGCTACTTCAGGATAGGCGACTTTGCAATTCGTGCACTGGATCATAAATTAGCAAACTCCACCATGCAAACAGATTCAGGGAACTGAATATTGATCACTGCTCGCTCTATTGTTTTATTCACCCGGTTTTGGCGTGTACTCCCCCTCTATCCAGGTTTCACCATCGACACCAATTTCTTTCTTCCAGATCGGGACAATCTCTTTAAGCCGGTCGATTCCATAGCGCGCCGCTTCGAAAACCCCAGTATCGCGATGGGCCGCGGTGCAGGCGATCAACACTGTGGGCGTTAAGGGGTAGAGGCGTCCGATGCGCTGTACAATGACGATACCCTCCACAGTCGGCCATTGCTCCCTGATTTCATCAGCAACCTGTTTCATCTTGGCTTCAGCCATGGGGATATAGGCTTCATACTCTAAATATTCAGTCTGGGGCGGTAATCCATCTTTGTTGGTTTCACCCCGCACCATGCCCGTGAAAAAACACGCCGCACCGGTTGATGGCAGCGTGATTTGCTCGAGCAGCACATTCAGGTCAAGTTCATCTTCGGTGATTGAAAAAAACGTCGGGAATTCAGACATGCTAATTACTATTTCAACCCCCACTGACATGAGGGAACATAGCCACTTCTGCTCCATCGGGGATGATATCCTCGGCGAAGGCATACTCGCGGTTGATCGACACTAAGGTCGCTTCCAAGGCTCCGGCGGCATTTGGATAACGTTCCGTCAGCAAGGCCTTCAAATCTAGAACACTGATATTCTCTTTTACATCTAACGAGATACGCTTCTCACCAATGTGATCTCGCATCGTCGCAAAAAACAATACTGATATATTATTCATCTATATTCCTTCTGATTTTTCCAGGATTCATGCCTGAGTATTTGCAAATAAATCTACCAAATTGCCATCGGGGTCAATGACAACAGCATACCGCTGACCCCAGAAAGCATCCCAAGGTTCTTTATGGCTGCGATATCCTTCCTGAGTAATTTGCTGGAAAAGAGCATCAACTTCAGTAGGACTCTCGCATTTGAAGGCTAGCACTGTGCGATGTCCACTGGGTTCGCTCCAATCTTCGTACAAGCTTTGGATCAGTTCAAGCGTGTCCCAGGCAATGCGAAACCCACCCTGGGTTTTGTATTCAACATGAGATTCAGAATCAGCCCCGAGCGGGATATCTAATCCTAGCAAACGGTAAAACCGCAAGGCTGCGGCCATATCACGCACAACAATCCCCATCAAATTAGGTTCAGCCATCAATACACCTATTCATTGAACACATCGCCGCTTTGCCCGCCGCGTTTCTCAACTACACGGATATTCTCAATGCGCATGGTTTTTTCCACCGCTTTGGCCATATCATAAACTGTCAGCGCAGCCACCGATACCGCTGTGAGTGCTTCCATCTCAACCCCGGTTTTTCCAGTAGTACGAACTGTGGCAGTGATCTCGACACCCGGTAACGCAGGGGCAGGCTCCACATCCACCAAAACCTGGTTGACGGGCAAAGGATGACATAACGGGATCAACTCCGAGGTACGTTTAGCGGCCATCACCCCGGCGAGTTGAGCGACACTAAGCACATCTCCCTTTTTAAGCGATCCTTGTTGAATCAACTTTAGAGTCTCCGGCAGCATATGCACTTCACCCTTAGCGACGGCTACTCGTTCTGTCATTGGCTTGCCACCAACATCCACCATGCGGGCACGGCCAGACTCATCAATGTGAGAGAGTTTTTTCTCAGACATGTGAATGATTATACCGAATTCGCTTGACAATTTACACTGTTCAGGCTTAGATTTCAATAAGAAAAACTATTCTATAGGCCAAGTGAACCATGAGCGAGAATAATTCATCTTCTACGAATTCAGCCGCTATGATGGCTCTGATGGGTTTCATAAGTTCTGCCATGGGGGCTTTCTTCATGCTTGCAGGAGCAGATATCATCCACCTTGACCCTGAAGGCGTTCATGCGCCTTTGTGGGTGATCGGTGCTGCGGGTTCGGTTTTCTTTCTGGCAGGAATGCTGATCATTTTCCAGGGGATAGCCGGTCCGGGCGCAGAACAGATCACGCTTTATAAATGGCTACAATACTTCTTGGTTCTGGGCATGATGGCTTCTTTCGCAGCAATTTTCATATGGGTTGGACTCGGCCCAGGAGAACGCGAATTCCAGAGTTCTGTCTCCCTTGGGCCACTCGGTATCATTGGCCAGGGCAGTGAGATCATTGGGCGCTGCTTATTCGGAGGGTTTGGTATTATTCTGGGAATCATTGTGCTTTACTTCGCCATCAACCAGCCCTTGCAAATCCTGGGATTGAAAGCAGAAGAAAAAGAACATACATCGAATAACGGAGATAGTAATGACTAATTTGCCATCGCTTCAAGATGTTTTCGCCGCACGATCTCATGTTTATCGTTACCTGAAACCAACACCCCTGCATCACTATGCCACTTTAAGTGATTTGGTTGGCACGCAGGTTTATGTCAAACACGAAAATCACCAACCTATTGGAGCTTTCAAAGTACGCGGGGGTTTGGTGATGGCGGCAAGATTAACGCCAGAGCAGCGCGAAGCTGGACTGTTCACTGCCTCGACAGGCAACCACGGGCAGAGCATCGCTTTTGCCGCACGAGCCAGCGGGATCATGGCGACTATCGCCGTCCCCGAGGGGGCTAATCCCGGAAAAGTTGCCGCCATGCGCGGATTGGGAGCCGAAGTGATCTTCCACGGCAAAGATTTTGACACTGCCAGAGAGTGGATCACGAAAGTAGCAGCTGAAAAAGGAGGCACATTCGTCGGCCCGACGGATGAGCCCCTGATCCAAGGGGTGGGCACGTATACTCTTGAAATTTTGGAGGATCTGCCAGATGTGGATGTGATCCTTGTCCCTGTGGGAGCAGGCAGCGGAGCATGCGGCACCAGCATAGTCGCCAAGAGTATCAATCCAAAAATTGAAGTCATCGGCGTGCAGTCTACTCAAGCGCCGGCAATGCAATTGAGTTGGAAATCTGGCGATCTCATCACAGCCCATATGGAAACCTTCGCCGAGGGCATTGCCACTCGCGTTCCGTTTGAGAATACACAAATCATCATGCGAAAATACTTGGATGATTTCGTGTTGGTAGATGACACAGATATCGAAGATGCAATACGTCTCTTGCTGAAACACACTCACAATTTGGCCGAGGGTGCTGGCGCAGCGCCCTTAGCAGCCGCATTGAAAATGAAAGATCGTTTGGCCGGGAAGAAGGTCGTGTTGGTGATGAGCGGGGGGAACTTGTCTGTAGAGAGGTTGAGACAAATTCTCAGAAAATAATAATCAACCACAGATAAATGGAATGAACACAGATTATTATCCGCGTTTGCCAATAGCACGCCTTCAGCAATCTGCGTGAATCTGCGGTTCTTACCCCCATGATATAATCCACCCCGCTATGACAGAAAACGTCTTCAACAAATGGAAATCCGGGCTGGCACGCACCCGCAAGACTACTTTTGGGCGCATCTCCAATTTCTTGGGAACCAGCCAGATTGATGCTGACACATGGGATGATCTTGAAGCCCTCTTCATCCAAGCGGATATGGGCTTAGAGGCAACGGAAGAGATCATCGCGGCCTTGAAAGAACGCGTACATGAAAATGGCCTAACCCAGGCGGGTGAGTTGGTCGAGGCAATCAAAGCTGAAATGCTGATTCGTTTAGAAGCTCCACCCGAGTTGGCCTTCACGGATCAGCCCAGTGTGATCTTGATTGTCGGGGTCAATGGCTCGGGGAAGACAACCAACATGGCGAAATTGGGCGGTAGCTTTCAGACCCAAGGCAAGGACGTCATCTTTGGTGCGGCGGATACCTTCAGAGCAGCAGCCATTGACCAACTCCAAATTTGGGGAGAACGACTGAACATCCATGTAATTGCCGGACAGCCTGAGGGCGATCCGGGTGCTGTGGCTTATGATACTGTCCAGGCTGCACTTGCCCGTGAAATGGATATTGTGATGATCGATACTGCGGGCAGGCTGCACACGCGCTTCAATTTGATGGAAGAACTCAAGAAAGTCCATCGGGTAGTGGGCAAAGCGCTCCCTGGCGCTCCCCACGCTGTGTGGCTGGTGATGGACGCCACCACCGGGCAAAACGCTCTTCACCAGGCGCGGGCTTTCAAAGATGCCGTCCAAGTAACGGGTGTGATTCTGGCAAAATTAGATTCGTCGGCGCGCGGGGGCATGGCCTTCGCCATCCAACGAGAGCTTGGCCTGCCGATCTTATTCGCAGGATTGGGTGAAGGGGCGGATGATCTTGAGCCATTTAACCCAGAGGCATTTATCGAGGGGATTTTGGCTGACTTCAGTTAAAAGCTAAACTTCTTCGCGCAGCACCCCTGTAGAGGGGCAAAGAAGTTTAGCTATTAAAAAATGATGAACGGAAAACTCAAGCGCTACAAAAAAGAATTCGAGCACTCCTACACGTTGGGAGTTTTTCCTACGCTGGAATTGCTCACTCATAAAGCCGAGCATGTGCTAGGGGTTGTGGCGCACCCCAAGGGGTTAGGGAATCAAGGGATTGCTAAAATTCAAGAAATCTGTCTGGGAAACGGCATTCATCTCGAAATCCAGGAGCGGGTATTTCCCCGTCTGGGGGCACGCGAGAATGATTATGCGATGGGAATCTTCAACAAATATCCATCTCCGTTAAAGAATAAATCAAATCACGTTGTGTTGGTTAATCCCGGCAGTGTGGGCAACCTGGGCACGATTATGCGAACGATGTTGGGGTTTGGATTCAGCAATTTGGCAATCATCACGCCCGCAGTTGATCATTTCGACCCTCGAGTGATTCGTGCTTCCATGGGGGCAGTGTTCCAAATGCGTATCGAGACATTCAAAGATTTCAAGTCGTATCAAGAACAGTTTCAACGCACGTATTACCCCCTGATGACTAGTGGAGAGCGCTCTGTCCATGAAGTAGAATATATCGCTCCTTACAGCCTGATCTTTGGAAATGAGAGCCAGGGATTAGGGGATGAATTCCGCCACTTGGGATCGAGTGTAAGTATCCCACAAACAGATACCATCGATTCGTTCAATCTCGCAGTAGCCGTGGGGGTTACACTGTATCAAGCAAAGCTGGCACAAGAATGCTGATCTGCATATAATTGAGTAAGAATTAGAAGATGAGGAACTATTTATGGAAGACCTGATCGCACGCCTGCGCGATAGTGAGGCAAAAACCCAAAATCTACTGGTGCGGCTTTGACGTTGCCGGACGTGAAGAAAGACATAAAGAATTACAGAAAGAATCTGAAGCTGCTGACTTCTGGGATAATCCCCAACACGCCCAAAAAGTGATGAAGAGCCTATCTCGCATGCGAGATAGCATCGAAAGCTGGCACAAATTGCAGAATCGTCTCAATGACGCGCTAGAGCTAGCCGATTTGGGCGACGACTCCCTTGTAGACGAATTAGACGCTGAAACCAAGTATATTGAAGCGGAAGTCGAGCGTCGAGAATTCCGCGCTATGCTTTCCGGAGAGTTTGATAAAGGAGATGCTATCGTAGCTATTCACGCGGGTGCGGGTGGCACAGACTCCCAGGATTGGGCTCAGATGCTGCAACGCATGTACCTGCGCTGGATGGAAAAGAACAACTACGAAACCGAAATCATCGATACGACCGCCGGTGAAGAAGCTGGCGTAAAAAGTGTGACAATTTCGGTCGGTGGTCGATACGCCTATGGGTATCTGCGCGCTGAAAAGGGTGTTCACCGCTTGGTTCGCATCTCTCCTTTCGATGCCAACAGCCGCAGACACACATCTTTCGCCATGGTGGAAGTTCTCCCTCAAGTTGATGACGATGGCGATATCAAGATCAACCCTAACGATATAAAAATCGACACCTTCAAGGCTGGAGGCGCAGGTGGTCAGAGTGTGCAAAAGAACGACACGGCTGTGCGCATCACCCACCTCCCCACTGGGATTGTTGCCAGTTGCCAGAATGAACGATCGCAAACCCAAAACCGCGAGATGGCCATGAAAGTGCTGCGCGCCCGGCTATTAGAAATCAAAGAGCGCGAAAAAGCCGAAAAGATCGACGAGTTGCGCGGTGAGTACACCAAAGCCGAGTGGGGCAGCCAGATTCGTTCTTATGTTCTACACCCCTATAAAATGGTTAAAGATCATCGCACCAACCACGAGGTAGGCAACGCAGAAAGCGTGCTCGATGGCAATTTAGACAGTCTCATCGAGGCCTATTTACGGGCAAATGTGGGCGAGGAAAATTCCTCTTGACAGACCCCCGCCCTATCGTATAATCCAACCGCTTATCAATAGATAAGCTATTATTTTCGAATTGAGAGTTTAGCAGGAGTAAGATCATGGCTGTCCCAAAACAAAGAACTGCCAAGTCACGACGTGACCGCCGCCGCTCCCACCATGCACTCAAGGCCAAGAATATGGTACAGTGCAGCAACTGCGGCGAAATGCGGTTGCCTCATCGCGTTTGCCCTAACTGTGGGCATTATAAGGGACGCGAAGTCGTTGAAATTGAGGAATAATAAAGCAATTCTCAAATGAGCCGTGACCATCACGGCTCATTGGCGTTAATATATGTGATACTTATGTGCCGGGCATTTGCCCGGTTTTTTTATGCAGAGAGCCGTAACCCAATCGGCTCTCTGCTACCCCAATGCATGAGCATTGGGGCAGAATAGAAAGGAACATATAACATGCTAGATTCAAGTCGTACTGCTTTTCTTTTCCCCGGCCAAGGGTCTCAGGAAATTGGCATGGGAAATGCGCTCGTCCAAGAATTTACTATCGCACAAGAGACTTATCAGGAAGCTGACGCTGTTTTAGGTTTCAAGATTTCACAACTTTCTTGGGATGGGCCTGAAGATGATCTCAATGACACCATCAATACCCAACCAGCTTTGCTGGTGCATTCGGTGGCTGCACTGCGTGTATTCCAAGAAATGATGTCTGATGTCCAGCCGGCCTATGTCGCTGGGCATTCCATGGGTGAATTCAGTGCCCTGGTTGCCGCGGGTGCGCTATCATTTCAGGATGCTCTGACTTTAGTACGTCGTCGTGGAGAGTTGATGAAAGCCGCGGGAGACTCGTCGCCCGGAGGGATGGCTGCTATCTTAGGGCTGGATATTCCCACCCTTGATGAAATCTGTTCCCAGGCTAGCACGCCCGAACAAATTGTGCAGGTTGCCAATGATAATTGCCCTGGTCAGGTAGTTATCTCAGGAGAGAAAACCGCTTTAGAGCGCGCTATGGCAGCTGCTGGAGAAGCCGGAGCACGAAAGGTGGTTCCTCTGGCTGTAAGCATCGCCGCCCACTCTCCCCTGATGACTCATGCGCAGGAAGATTTCAACCAAGCCGTCGCTGCTGCGCCAATCGCTGCACCCGTAATTCCGATCATTGGCAATGTCAGCGCCAAGCCATTGACAACACCTGAAGAAATTCGAGAAGATCTGCAAGCCCAATTAACCGAACGCGTGCGCTGGACAGAAACGATCCAGTTTTTGCAGGACCAGGGTGTTGACACATTTGTCGATGTCGGTAGTGGGAATGTTCTCACCGGCCTGGTGAAACGCATAAATCGCAAGACTACAAGGTTGTCACTAGGGACACCTGAGGATTTCGCAAAATTAACTAGCTAGGGAGTAAGGGGGCTAGGGTGCTAGGGAGATTTCTGCAATTTGTGAAGTAATCACCCATGCACCTCCGCGCCCATGCATCCCTGCGCTTCAGCCCCATTGCGGTATAATTACCCAGCTATAAGGAGAAATTCATGTCTATATTTGCAAACCAATCATTTGAAGGTCGATCAGCCATCGTCACTGGTGGATCGAGAGGAATTGGAAGAGCCATCGTTACGCTGCTGGCCCAACTCGGTGCCAATGTCGCCCTGGCAGATAGCTGTTCCGAAACGTCTCAGGCTACAGCCGATGAAATTTCTGAAGAAACCGGTTCACGAGTAATTTGTTCAGTAATCGATGTTTCGGACTTCGAACAAGCACAAGAGATGACCAAACATGTTTTAAATGAATTCGGGAAAGTAGATATTTTAGTAAATAATGCCGGTATCACGCGCGATGATTTGATCATGCGCATGCCCGAAAAAGATTGGGATGATGTTATCAATGTAAATCTCAAAGGAGCCTGGAACTGCTCCAAAGCTGTCGTTCGAGCGATGATGAAAAAACGCTATGGCCGCATCGTCAACATTGCATCGGTTTCTGGTCAAATTGGGCAAGCTGGACAAACAAACTATTCGGCTTCCAAAGCTGGGCTAATTGGATTTACAAAAGCATTAGCAAAAGAAGTTGCATCGCGGGGCATTACGGTAAACGCAGTAGCTCCTGGATTTGTGCCCACAGCAATAACCAATGTTCTTCCAGAAGAACTGGTAAATCAGATGTTAGGGATAACGCCTCTCGGCCGAATGGGCACTCCAGAAGAAATCGCTTCCGCAGTTACCTTCTTGGCATCTGACGGTGCTTCCTACATCACCGGTCAGGTTTTGGCCGTCGATGGCGGCATGGTGATGATGTGATATTGGTCATCTGTAAAGATAGAAGGCTTCACAGTAGAATATTTGGGAAAGAACGGATACTATGAGCACTGAAACTCGCCCCCCTGGCAAAACTACAGTTGCCACCAACGTTTTGCTTACTATTGCTCGATTGACCACATTGCAAGTTGATGGGGTCAGTCGCATGCACAATTTACCGAGTGGTGTGGGCCGAATTTTCCATAAAGGTGACTATGGGGAAGGCGTTCACATCAAGATTGAAGATGATCGCATTTTCGCAGATGTTCACGTTGTACTGGAAAATGATGTCAATATCCGAGATATAAGCCGCAACGTCCAAAATGAAGTCAAACGCGCCTTCTCAGAGATGGTTGGCATGGAAGTTGGCCGAATCAACGTGCATATCGAAAACATTGATTATCCAACCGAGCTGGATACCACGTCGGAAGAGCCGGATACCGAATGAAACCCCGTACCAGGGCAAGAGGCACAGCACTTCAAGTTCTTTACGAAATCGACCTGGTCGATCATCCCCTCGGCACAGTACTTAAATATCGACTAGATGATGCTGAATTAGAGGATCGTCTAGTCGATTTTGCTTCTCAGCTTGTGCGAGGTATCTGGCCAATCAGAATGCAATTAGATGAAACTATCGCTGAACATGCGCCCGAGTGGCCTATGGATCAAGTTGCCATCATCGACCGCAATATCCTACGGATCGCCTTATGGGAATTTGCTGTACAATGTGATACGCCTGTCAAAGTTGCCATCAATGAGGCAGTTGAACTAGCCAAATCATATGGCTCAGAAAGCAGCCCTCGATTTGTAAATGGCGTCTTAGGTAGTCTGGCGTCAAAACTGAACGAACTGCGCCAGGCATTTATCGAACTCTCATCATCTAGCTCTACTGAAAGTTAATATGGATATTCTTGGTATTGGACCTTTAGAATTAGTTTTTGTACTTTTGATCGCCTTGATCATTTTTGGGCCTAAAGATATTGTCAAGGCAGGTCGGTCAGTTGGGCATTTCCTGAGAACAGTAGTTAAATCTGATGGATGGAAAGCCTTTCAAGAAGCATCGAAGGGAATGCGCAATCTACCGAACACGTTGATGCGCGAGGCCGGTATAGAAGAGGAAGAACTCAAAAATATGACCGGCATGACAGATTTGGAAAAGACAACCAAAGATCTTGATAACCAGATTGCCCCTTGGACAACGCCCCCCCTAAAAAAAGTTGACCAACAAAAAATTTCAGAAGAAACATCCACTTCAGATGCTGAATTCCCTCCAACGGATGCATCTGAAGAAATCTCCCCACCATCCAACGACAACTAATCTATGCGAAAATTCTTCAATACTCTCTGGCGCATAATTACTGCCCCTTTCCGCTTTATTTTTTGGATTTTTAAACGGATTTTTATCTGGATCAAAAACGTATTCCAAGATATCGGGGATCTCTTCGTTGCAGAACCTGAGGATAAACCAATCACAGACACAGTTTCTGTGGCGTTAGATGAGCCTCAAGAATTTTGGTGGGCTATTATAGAACACCTGGATGCACTACGAAAACATCTCTTCCGGGCATTAATCGTTATCATATTAGCAATCGCTGCTGTAGCTTTCTTCGTAGGGGATTTGCTTGACTGGATCTCACAACCCATCGGAGGTATCGATTCTCTCCAGGCCATCGAAGTCACAGAGCCTCTAGGTGTGGTCATGAGAGTGGTGCTACTTGCGGGCTTTGCACTAGCTCTACCCTATATCACTTTTGAACTTTACCTATTCATAGCACCTGGGTTGAAAGTACGCGCTCGAATCTTTGGGTTGCTCTCTATTCCGGTGGCATTCCTATTTTTTGTGGGGGGTATGGCTTTTGCTTACTTCGTGATGATGCCTACGGCTCTGCCCTTTTTGTTGAATTTTATGGATATCCCCACTGCGGTGCGTCCAGCATCGTATATTAAGTTTGTCACGGGATTGATGTTCTGGATTGGTATTGCATTCGAATTTCCACTGGTGATCTTCGCTATGGCGGGGATGGGCATGGTGCAAGCAAAAAACCTTGCCCAACAATGGCGTATCGCAGTTGTAATAATTGCGATACTTTCAGCGGCGATTACACCGACGATAGATCCGATCAATATGGGTTTGGTGATGGGCCCAATGATCTTGTTATACTTTTTGAGCATCGGCCTAGCTTATATCGCTCAGGGCCGACGCGAGAGTGAGACTGAGTAAGTAATTGCGACCCAGCAGATTTGCTGGGTCGTTTGTTTTCTTGTACAAAATAATTTCCATCCCGATCACTATCTAAAGGAGGCAATTTATGAATGAACGCGTCGCCATTGTAGGAGTGGGATGGGCCGGTTTTCGGCCCGCAACACCTGACGTATCCTATAAGGAACTGATGTACGACGCAGCCTTGCGGGCATACACTGATGCTGGTGTAAACCCGCGCCGAGACGTGGAAAGCTTCGTCACTGTAGCGGAAGATTTCCATGAAGGTGTCAGCATTTTCGATGAATACGTACCCGATCAGTTAGGCGCAGCACTCAAGTCGATGCATACAATCTGTGGTGATGGTCTACACGGTCTGGCAACGGCGTACATGTTAGTACGCACGGGCCAGTTCGATATCGTAGCCATCGAGGGGCACAGCAAGGCGTCTAACTTGCTGACACATGATGAAGTCACAGCCTACGCCCAGGATCCAGTGCTCAACCGCCCCCTGCGTTTCAATACGCATTTTGTGGCTGGTATGGAGATGAACCGCTATCTGTTCGAAACTGGCACAACCCGTGAGCAGTGCGCCGCTGTAGTGGTCAAAAACCGTTTCAACGCTCTGGGCAATCCTTCCGCCCCTTATGGCGCTAATCTGGCACTACAGGATGTGCTCTCTGGCCCAATGCTCTCAGCACCTTTGGGTCATCGTGAAACGGCAGAGCATGCCGATGGGGCTATCGCCATGGTGTTAGCCTCGGAGAAAGCAGCCCGGCACTTAACTGATTTACCGATCTGGATCGATGGAGTGGGTTGGTGCAACGACTCGCCCTCGTTAGAAAGCAGGGATTGGGGGGGTGCAGGTTACATCTCCCAGGCTGCTCGGATGGCCTACCGCCAAGCAGGGATCAATAATCCCTTGCAGGTGATTGACTTCGCTGAAGTAGATGATATCTACGCTTATAAAGAGCTACAAAGTCTTGAAGCTTTGGACTTCTTCCGACCTGGGGAGGCAGGAGAAATGACCGCTGAGGGATTTACTACACCCGAAGGGGACCTGCCAGTCAATATATCAGGCGGATCTTTAGGGTGCGGACATCTGCTCGATGCCACCGGATTGGCGCGCGCTCTCGAAGTTGTAACACAGCTTCGAGGCGAGGCTGGTGCTCGTCAGCTCGAAGATGTCGAAGTCGGATTGGTTCAATCATGGCGCGGCGTTCCCACGACCAGTGGAGCCGTGGCGATCTTGAGTAACTAGGAGGAAACGAACATGAGTATGCGAAAAGTTGCTGTTGTTGGCGCCGGCATGACGAAGTTCGTCCGCCGCGCTCAAGAAACACCCAAAGAGCTTTCCTGGCAGGCCACTCACATGGCGTTGGAATCCTGCGAGATGACCATGGATGATATCGAAGGAGTCTGCATGGGCACTGCCCCGGACGCTTTCGACGGCATCCACATGAACGGAGAATATCTCAGCGATGGCGCCGGAGCCTGGCGAAAGCCTTATATGCGCTCCTACGTAGGTGGTGGAACAGGAGTATTCGTACCCATTCAAGGTTGGTATCACGTCGCTTCAGGGCTATTCGACGTCGTCTTGGTCGTGGCAGAAGAGAAGATGTCCAGTTTCTACCCCCACGCTCAGGCAGCCTTCCTGACCATCTTCGACCATACCACAGAGCGTGCGCTAAAACCCAATCTGCTGTGGGTCTTCGCCATGGAAATGAACCGCTATATGACCGCCTACGGCGTTACTAAAGAAGATATCGCCCGTGTTTCTGTACAGCACAAACAGAATGCGGCCAAGCACCCCTGTGCACTTCTCGGAGATGCCAATCTATCAGTAGATGATGTGCTCAATTCAGAAACATTGGCCTGGCCCGTACAGCGTTACGATGTAAGTCCAGTCAGCGACGGCGCTGTGGCAATCGTTCTGGCTGCGGAACATGTAGCCAAACGCATCACCGATAAACCAGTTTGGATCGAGGGTGTTGGTTGGAATCTGGACACTGCTTATTGGACAAACCGAGATCTGGTTTATCCCCGCTATGTAGAATACGCTGCTCGCCAGGCGTACGAAATGGCGGGAATCACCGAACCTCGCAAACAGATCCATATTGCCGAACCCTATGATCCATTCAACTATAAAGCCCTACATCACCTGGAGGGTCTGCAATTAGCTGATCGGGGCAAAGCAGTAGAGCTCTATCTTGATGGTACTGCTGCTCTCGATGGGAATATGCCTGTTTGCCCATCTGGGGGATTGCTGGGAACTGGCAACCCCATTGCCGCTGCTGGTCTGATGAAAATCGCTGAACTATTCTGGCAGTTGCGTGGAGAAGCAGGTGAACGTCAGGTCGCTGGCTCTCCCAAGCGAGGTCTGGCTCAGGCCTGGGGTGATCTAATGCAAGTTGGTACCGTTGTTGTCATGGGAAATTAGGAGGATAACGATGACTGTAAATATCAAAGAATTTCCTGGAACTCCCCTGAGCGAAAAAGATTTCAAAGAGGGCAAGATCCTCTTTAATCACGATGAACTGAAAGGTGATTTCGCCTGGGATACGGGCATTGCCATTGGCTCCTATCTGGCGGCGTTGAAGGAAGGTCAGATCCTGGGGTCTGCCTGCTACACATGCCGCAAAATTGTCGTACCGCCGCGCACGGTCTGCGAGTGGTGCTTCAACCCCATGGATGAATACATTCCGGTGATGGACACCGGCACAGTCAACACATTCTCATTGTGCTATGTCACTTGGGACGTAAAGCGCATCGAGGATCCTCAAATCCCCGCGGTGATCATGTTGGACGGTGCTTCATCTTTAGATTCAGGCCCTATCATGGGAGGTCTCATGCATTTACTCGATGAAGTGGACCCTGAAAAAGTGCATATTGGGATGAAGGTAAAAGCTGTCTGGAAACCCCCTGAAGAACGTGAGGGTTCCGTAACCGATATCCTCTACTTCAAACCGATTGAATAGACTCTAAAGGTCTTGGAGACCTTTAGAGTCTCGCGCGAACGGAGAACTGAAATGACACTTTTAGAACGTGACCCCAAAGCACCTCAAGCCTGGCAGGGCAATTTACCGGTAACCAGCCGCTATACTTTTGGTCTCGGCGGAGAGCGTTTCTTCCGAGCGATAAAAGACGAAGGCAAGATTCTTGGGACACACTGCCCCAAGTGTGAAAGAACTTATGTTCCTGGTACCATCTTCTGCGAACGATGTCTGGGAAAACTAGATGAATGGGTCGATGTAGGTACCACTGGGAATGTATACACCTTCACGCTGCTCTACGAAAACTACGATGGCTCTCATCGGAATGAACCAGAGATCATTGCTTTTGTCTCACTAGGCGAGGGTGGCATTGTGCATCGCCTGGGCGAAGTCGACCCCGAAGATGTAGAGATCGGCATGGAAGTAGAAGTGGTGTTCAAACCGAAATCAGAACGAGAAGGTTCCATCTTGGATATCGTTCATTTTCGTCCTCTAGCATAACACTTCTCCTTTACCCATAAGCTGGGCGGGCGAATACCCGCCCAGCTTTTCCTTTGGTAGTACGTGT
>CAZLNX010000022.1:0-33152 GCA_964560795.1 uncultured Anaerolineales bacterium
CCGTGGGTTCTGGCGTAGCCGTTTCCGTGGCAGTGGCTGTCGGTGGTTCAGTAGGGACAGCCGTGGGTTCGGGCGTTGCGGCTGGGGCGCAGGCTCCTAACCAAAGGGCGATTGCAATGAATGTAATGACAAGTAGTTTTCGGTGCATGGTGATCCTCCAATGGATAATATTCAAAGATTAAATCATAGTAAATTTGCTAATAAAAGGTGTATTTTGTACTGTCTAGCTTTTGACATTTTAGAGCGGGCACGATACAATTGTTCATAATATGAAAGCTAATTTCATATTATGAACTTAAGCACATACCCTAGCACTTTTTGCACACCCCAAATAAGGAGACCTTAATTCTATGTCCCAATACACATATGCGGTGCTTGGCGCGGGGCGCCAAGGCACAGCTGCGGCCTATGATCTGGCGAAATTTAGCGACGCTAAGCAAATCATTCTGGCTGACATCGATCAAGAAACCGCAGAAAATGCTGCAAAGCGCATCAACCAGCTTATCGGTAGAGAGGTAGCCGTTGGCATTGGACTTGATGTCAGTGACAATGTCGCATTGCGCGAGACTCTCAAAGGCGTGGAAGTAACTCTCAGCGCCGTACCCTATTTCTTCAACCTGGAAATCACCAAAGCCTGCATCGAGGTCGGTTCGAGCCTTTGTGATATGGGCGGCCACACCGGCGTAGTGCGCGAGCAATTGGCATTGGATGCCGAAGCCAAGGCCGCGGGCATCAGTATCGTACCTGACTGTGGTATGGGGCCCGGTCTGAACGTCACCATGGCGGCTTACGCCCAAGAGTTGTTGGACGAAACCGACAGCGTACACATATTCGATGGCGGCCTGCCCCAAAATCCCGCCCCACCCTGGAATTACCAGGCAACATTCCACATCAACGGCCTGACCAATGAAATGGATGGTCAAGCAACCTTCCTGCGCGACGGCGTCCTGACCCCCGTGGAGACGCTCTCCGAGCCGGAATTCGTCGAGTTCGACACTCTTGGGAGCCTTGAAGCAGATGTCACTTCGGGTGGGCTGTCCACATCGCCGTGGACATTTGAAGGCAAATTGCAAAACTACACCAACAAAACCCTGCGCTACCCAGGTCACTTCGAGTGGCTGCGGGCATTCAAAGAGTTGGGCTTATTCTCCGAAGAAAAGCTGCAGGTCAATGGATATCAGATCATCCCGCGCGAGGTATTTCACACATTATTGGAACCCAAAATTAGCGCGCCTGAAATACTCGACGTCTGTGTGATGAGAGTCAAAGGGTACGGGGTGAAAGACGGCAAAGATGCCACCGTAGTCATCGACCTGATCGACTACTATGATGATGCTACAGGCTTTACTGCTATGGAACGCCTGACTGGCTGGCACTGTGCCATCATGATGGGCTTCCAGGCGCGCGGTCAAGTCCCCGCGGGTGGCGTCTCTATGGAAGTCGCTGTTCCTGCAGGCGAATTCATGGAAGCAGTGAGAGAAAGAGGAATTGCGTTTAGCGTAATATTTGAATAATCAACGACAGTCGACAGACAGCCGACGGACGATGAGCCTATCCAAGAGGTCCACCGTCGGCTGTCTTCGTTTTAAGGATTGATCAGCGGCAAGAAGATCTCGTACATCTCGGATTCTAACCCGCACCAATCCAGGGCAGCACTGAGCAGCTCCTGACGATCAGCTTCTGTGGGAACTGCTTCGAAGGGGAATGCCCAAAGGGTAGTCTTGAAGGTGGCATTGGCATTCATCAGGCCGGCAATGCCATATTCTCCAACTAGAGCCGAAGTCGCCGAATCGGTTGGGGTCAGCTCATCGCTGAAATTGAAGAATGGATATGTCAGGGCATAGGGTCCCAGCCCTTCGAAAGCCTCACCAGCCCCGGTTAAGAGAGTCTGGGCCACATCATTCTCGTATTCATCCACTCCAAGGTAATCCCTGGCAAAATCTCTTGTTCCCCTGCGATAGAGATAATCCTGCCCACTGAGGATCAAACACTTACCCCCCGAATCCAACCAGCCAGCAAGGGCGGCTTCTCCCTCTTCGCCCGGCCCTGCCGTGGTTCTCCATTCATCGCCCAAAAACCAGATGACGGTCTCATATGACGATAACAACGGCAGATCAGGCTCATCGTCCGAGTTCCATGTATCCCAAACTTCATAGGGCACGCCCAAAGCATCCAACGTCTCGCGGTAGTAAGCCTGCACATCAGGCGAGTTGTCATCATCGTCGACTACCAGCAGCGCAGTCGATGATCCTGTTGTGAATGTGCCTGTGGAGCTTGAAGAAAGACCACAATAATTCCCAGCCGAAACTCGCCAGTAATATTCCGTATTGTGTGCCAACCAACTGGACATGGTATGGCTGAGTTCGGGAATTTCGACCGTATAAACGATATTGCTAAACCCGGCATCTTGGGCAACTTCGAGCCGATAGTACACTGCCTGATCTACGGCACTCCAGCGGAACGTTGGCCGGACATACAGCCCTTGGACGTTTGACCCTGGCTCCAAAAGACTGGGTGCACCCGGTACTCCGCCTTGCAGTTCCAGGGTCACTGTGTCGGTGTGGACGCGGCTACCCGAGGTTCCCACAATATCGAATTGATATGTGCCGGGGGCAATGGATGCAGTGGACCCCAAGGTGAGCACACTGCTCCCAGGCGGGACGACCGGGTTTTGGTCGAAGTTGATCGATGCACCCGAGGGCTGCGCGGCTACACTCAAAGTGACGGGGTCAGTGAAGCCTGACAGTTGAACAACATTAATATCAAATAAAGCATCTTCTGGCGCGCAGATATTTACCGTTTCGGGTGCCGCATCGACCCTAAAATCCGCGCCGCAGTAACTTTTGGCAGCCTGTACCGCAGCCAGCGCGTCGATCTCACCCCAACCGGTGGCGTAATTGGGAGTCTGTGCTCCCCCACCAGTGCCATCATCATATGGCACAGGCCTGGCAGTAGTTTGGATGATTGTCTCCGTGGCAGCGTATTCCCCGATCAAGCAAGAAGCAGCATCCCACATCAAAGCTACCAAACCGCTGACATGCGGCGCCGACATCGATGTCCCCGACATGAAATGAAATCCATCGTCGCTATTCTTAGAAGCCGAACGGATATTCACTCCCGGGGCAACCACCTGAGGCTTTAGATTGGGATTATCGCTGGGGTTGATGATATCGGGGTCATCGGTTGGGCCCCAATTCGAGTGCGTGGCGTAAAGCCCATTTGACTTTCCTGTTGATCCCACAGCAGTGACATTGCCATAGCGGGCAGGGTTGCCAACGGTATTCAAACCCGGCGGATTTGAGTATCCACAAGAGGTTGTATTGCCATTGGAGAACACCGGGTAAATCCCCGCAGCCAACCAGCTCTCGACCATGCCCTTATACCAGGTATCTAAGAAAGTCAGACAATCACCCCAAGAGTTATTGATGATATGCGGTCTCAAATTGGAATTGGGATTCTGTTTATTTAAATCCCAGGGAGCCAGCATGAATTGACCACATTCCAGCAGTTCACTGTCATTGCCCTCGAAGGCCTGACAAGCAATCCAGGTTGCCCCCGGAGCCATACCGATCTGATTGCCCTGGCCATCATCTCCCACCATTGTCCCCATGGTGTGAGAGCCGTGACCATGCCAGTCGTTAGGGACGCTGTCACTGCCCCCAATTGCCGGATCCCACCAGTTATAGTTATGATCAAGATTTCCATCCCCAAAATTGCCACGATATTGGTTCACCAAGGTTTCGTGAGAATAGCGCACCCCGGTATCAATATTGGCGATAACAATTTCATCCCCATTGAAACCCATATTCCAGACATCGTCAGCATTGACCTGGAGAATATTTACTTCGACATTGGCCGTAGGATCGCTGATGGCAATGATATTGTCAACAGGTTCATAGAAGAAGGATTGTCGCCGAGCGCGCAACGAATCAATTTCCACAAAATTAAGCAACCCATTGAAGGTGTTAATATCCGAAGAATTGACCAGGATTACATTGTCAACCCAAAAGGATTCGAACTCTACTCCTCTTGCATTTAGATAGGCACGTACTCGTTGTTGAGAACTATCCGAAGCGTTCTGCAGGGAATTGACCACAAAGCGGCCGCGCGTTTCCCAATCTAGCTCATACGCCAGGGAGAGATCAGGCCGCCGCTTGAATTGGATCATATACCCCGCTTCTTCTTCAACCATGAACTGCGCTTCCAATTCAGGTTCAACCACCGGCTCCGGGTCATCTTCTATAAGTTCTAAAAGGGGTTCTGCATTTGCGGCAGCAAACACCGGAGACAACGCAGAGAAAGGGTTCAACAGCGTTGATAAAATAAATAAACTGGTGATCAGCCTGAGTTTATATTTCATCATTCGTAATTTCGGGTAAAAGGCCTTTCCGATACCCGCCAGGTGCATTTTTTCCGCATCATTCGTTTATAATTCTACCATTCAAATAAAGGAGAGAGGCTTCCGAAGTCATAATCTCAGTACCAGGCACTGTCAAGTATAAACAGACTTTGGAAGTTTCCCAAAATTTAGGAATCTAGAAAATGCAAACTCTCATACTTGGTGCAACAGGATTTATTGGCGGACATATTGCTAATGCTGCAATCGATGCAGGCTGGAATGTACGCGCATTGAGGCGCAACCCTGATGGCACCGGCCACCTTGGAGACGCCTCGGTCGAGTGGATCAACGGTGATTTAAGTGATCCTGTTTCCTTACGGGATGCCATGCAGGGAATCGACATCGTCTTTCATGCTGCGGCTTATTACCCACAAGAGGGCAACCCTCGCAAGGTGCCCAATCAAGTTGCCTATGCGAAGCAAGAAATCCACAATGTTCTCGTCGCGGCAAAAGAAGCAGACATTCAACGCTTCATTTACACATCCACGCTGTCCACAATCGGACATCCAGCTCCCGAAGATGACCGTTTGGCCGACGAGCGGGATGTCTACCAACCTGGCACGCTGCTCAAGAGTGGCTACTACGAAGCCAAGATCGTAATGGAAAATGCTGTCTTGGAAGCTGCCAAAAATGGGCTGGACACTGTCGTACTTAATCCCACTGCGGTCTTCGGCCCCGGTGATGTACACTTGACCATGGGGCAACTACTGATCATGGTAGCCCGAGGTCAAGCAGTTGCCTGGCTGCCAGGAGAGATCAACGTTGTGGATGTGCGCGATGTCGCCCAGGCGCATATTGCAGCCGCGAAACAAGGGGGGACCGGGGAACGCTATATTCTTGGTGGGTATAACTATACTGTCAAAGATGCACTCACAGAAGTTGCTCAAACTGTTGGTGTGAAACCACCGCGTTTTGAGATCCCCATGGGAGTGATCAAAGGGCTGGTGTTGCTCGGTGATATAATCCCCGCGCTGCCCTTACCGAGTAATCATCTGCGTGCCTTACCATTATGGCAGGGATACAATATCGAAAAAGCGCAAAAGGAATTGGGCTTATCCCCACGCACTTTCAGCGAGACGGCACAAGATGCTCTAGATTGGTTCAGAGAAGAAGGCTACTTATAGATTTATCACGAATAAGATCGAATGAAACGAATGGCACGAATAACTGCACTGAAAATAAAATATTTCACCGGATCATTCGTGCAATACGTGGTATTCGTCCAAATTCGTGATTAGGCCGTGTTGACATTTGGTGATTTCTCTCTAGAAATGGACGACTTCGCAATTGGCATTATACGCCTGCAAAATTAAGAAATGTCAACACTACCTAGTAACCCATTTCCAAATCAACCGCATTGGGAATTGGTTCGCCACGCGCAGCAGCATTGAGTAGATCAGCTACATGTGCCATTCGCAGGCTCTCAGTCTCGGCTGTACCACCAGAGCGATGGGGACTCATCACAACATTATCCAATTCGTGAAAGGGGTAATCGGACGGGGGTGTATGAGATCGGCTATCTTCATCTGCAGGATAGTTGTACCAGACATCTAGCCCTGCCCCAAGCAGATGCCCTTCTTTCAGCGCATTATAAAGCGCACTCTGATCGACAACGGGGCCGCGCCCCACATTGACCAGAATCGCTCCACGAGGCAGCAATGCCAGCTCACGCACCCCGACCATGCCTTCAGTGGCATCGGTCAGCGGCAAGGTGATCATAAGGATATCGGTTTTGGGCAGCAATATTGGCAAATCTTCAGGGGAGTGAACGTCAATGGGGCCTTCTCCTATTTCAAGCGATCGTCGAATGGCTGTGACCTTTAGGCCAATGGCAGTCAGCAATTTGCCGAGTTCTTGACCGATGGCCCCATACCCTAAAATCAAGGCGTTTTTTCCACGCAAAAACATAGTTTGCTCCCGTTGGTAGCGCGGCCGCCAGTCGTTAGCTTTCAACGCCTGGTGCTGTGGGATAAGCTGCTTGGCAACGGCTAATAACAAGGTCATCGCCATCTCTGCTGTTGGGGCGGCGTTGTGGTGGAGATTGTACACTTCAACCTCGGGGTATTCCCGAAGCTCTTTGCGCGTGTCAGTTGATAATCCAGCCCACGGGATGAAGAGAAATCGCAGATAAGGGCTGCCACCCAGAAGTTCAGGCGTTGGACGCCCATCCACAAGGATCTGATAATCCCCAGGGATGGGGACTTTAGATCCAAAGGTAAGCGTTATCCTCGGGTCTAACCTTTTTTCTAATAACTCTAGATTCTCTTTGCTGGGGGTTTGTGTGATATGTACCCTGTCAAGTTGCATCGATGAAGCCCTCGGCCGTCAGGATGCCCGTGAAAGCCTGACGCGCATCAGTGACTACTTTTTCCCGCCAGGAAGCCTCCTGAGGTGAGAATAATTTTTGGAATTCCGCTTTCACACGCTGCTCCACAGCCGGGCCTGAAGTGCCAAACCAATGGGTTCGGTTTTCAAAAATCATCGCTCGCATACTGCGGATTGATGCTGACAAAGAATCTCCCAGCGTGCCAAATTCAAAAGCCGCCGAATAAATCTGCTTGGACGGGAATTCCGCCTGCTGCAAGTGATAAATCCAATCCACCATATCGCCGTTGATGGTATAGAACGCCTCGGGCGTGGCAGCAACCACCAGGGGATAATCAAATGCGTGCGCCAAAGACTGCGGGGAACGATGCTCCAAGGGCGAGTTGACCAGACTCATCTGGTAGCGCGGCCCATACCCAGTGTGCATATCCAAAAATAAAATTTTATCATAAGCCTGGATTACATCTCGAAAGATTTTCATCAACAAGCGATTCTCTTCTTGAAGTTCAGTGCCACCGAAATACAGATCTTGGGGGAAGCGATATTGCCCCATCAACATGGCCGACCGCAGCGTTGATTGCCCTGGAGAGATGAGATGACGCAATAGCTGGATGAAAAAGGAAAGTGTGGCGAATGAATAATTCCCGAGAGGTTTCTGGAGATTAAGCAGGCGGTTGAGCAACTCGTAGTTTGGGTTGGTTGCCGGATTCAAGTCTGCCTCGTCCCAAACAAAATTGCGATTCAGATCGACGTTGTTGGCATTCACTCGTCGCATATACTTCATCCCCCAGGGATTGATAGCATGCACCAGCAGCACCCCTGTATCATCGGGATCCAACTTGGGGAGATACTCTTCAGTGAACAACTGCATCATAGCCGAACCAACAAACCCCTCAGCGCCATGCTGACCAGTAGTCAGAATGAGCAGCTTTTTGCTTTCAACTACCGCCTCGGCACGAATCCAATCGATGGTCAGATCATCTTCAGCTTCGATAGCGTGTTGATCGAGTGTCGCGTTCGGCCAGCGAGACTTTGCTAATGCAAGATTGTTTCGAAAGCGCTGGCGAGAGGTTTGGTAGGAATCAGGAAAAAGTTGGGAGAGATCAGAGTTTGTCATTGTATTGGGATAATACTTGTGACCATGCTCTGCGTGGTCACCGCTCAATTATCGTTCTGCGATTCATTGCTAGCCCTTGGAACCATCATCAGATGGTGCAATGCGTTCCACCGCATGTACCTAAAGGTATGCTTCGCAAGTGGTGGAACAAGAGTAATAATCCGCGTTCATCCGCGTTTGCCTTCGGCACGCCTTTGGCGTCTGCGTTCCATTCTTCGATGCTCATGCATCGAAGTGGCGATGCGGCGGGTGGAGTACACCCTTCTCTTACCCAACGCGCTTGCGTTGGGATGGCGATGCGGTGGTAAGGATACCACCTGCTCGCGTATCAAAAAGGCCCATATCCAATAGCCACACCAATCCCCAAGAAGATCACGGTGACCACTACTATCCAGAACCACAAAGGTAGCGTCCACTTCAGCCACTTGGGATAACTGACCACCGCCAACCCCAGCACGATCAGCAGCAAAGGGTTGGTGGGATAAACCAGATTGGAGAAACCATCGCCAAAGCAGTAAGCCGTCACGGTGACCTGGCGCGTCACCCCAACCAGATCAGCCAGGGGCAGCAAGATAGGCATCATCAAGAAGGCCTTGGCCGAGCCAGATGCCACAAAGAACTCGATAAGCAAAGCCAGGAAGTAAATGATCACCGCTGAGAGGAAAGGATTGGCTTGAGAGAATGACTGCGCGGCACGGTTAAGGATCGTATCCATAATGCCGCCCTGGACGACAATATGCTTGATACTAACTGCCATCAAGATCAGGATAATCCCCGGGGCAATACCTGATATGCCTTCCCAGAGGGCTTTTATTACAGCCTTTTTGTCAGCGCCGCTGAGTAACCCAGCTCCCACCCCACCTATAAGAAAGAATATCCCTACCAGGGGCAGAGCATAATCCGAAATTGCCGGGATGAAAGGTCCGCCTATCAACACAAAGAGAATTAAAACCAGGAAGACCGCGAACCAGGTTACGGCACGTCCCAGATGAGGGCTAGACGCGGCAATTGCATCCAGATCGAGGTTGCCATATTTTGCGCGCCCGGTCTGATCTTCATCGAAAACCAGAGAATCTCTAGGGTTGCGCTCAACACGTTTGGCATAACGCACCAAAAAGACGGAAAAGACAGCGTAAATCACAATGAAGATGGGCACACGGAACCATGCCCCCGAAAAGAGCGGCAATCCGGCAATCTTCTGGGCGATGCCAATAGTGAAAGGATTGGTGATCGCCGTAGAGAAGCCCATATTGGTCGCCAAAACACTCATTCCCAAACCGACCAGCGCATCCCAGCCCAAATAATAGGATAAAGCGATCATCAATGGCACCAAGGGCACAATCTCCTCGAGAATGCCAAAGAAGGAACCCAAAGCCATGAAGAACAGAGAGATCACTAGCAGCAACACATATTTCTTTCCGCCAAATACTTGAACAATCTTACCTATTCCCGCTTTGAGGATACCTACTTGGTCCAGCACAGCGAACGCACCACCTACCATCAAGATGAACACAATGATGACAATGACAATCAATCCATCCGACCCCCAAAGCACTTCCACTGGAGCGGTAAACCAGCGCCAGATCGGGTAATCGGGACGCTCCACAAGCTCGAATGATCCTGGATCAATCATCTCCCGTCCATCGAGCAGGGTGCGACTGTAGCTTCCTGCTGGGACTACTAGTGTCAGAATACCAGCAACCATCATGATTGAAAATAAGATAATGACGGATTGGACGAATGCTTTCAGACTGATTTGGGCACCGGCTTTCGCTTCCATGGTTTCCTCCAAGTTCAATTGACTACTGTAATGTTGTTCCCCACTGATAGATTTTCGTATTGTGATTGTTCAAAGTTTAACATAAAATTTCCATACCTTGCTTGATACATTGAACGAGACAATAGCGTATAATCAATCAAAGCAAACCAATCATTTGGTACTTTTAGGCACATTCCACACACGGCAGATCAAATAATGACACGCAACGAATCAACCGTAAACGCCATCACCCACATCCTGAGCGGCGAATTTTTTAGAGCTATTGGGTTTGATCCTGAGGGCAAGATCTCAAAAACCTTCTCTCCGCTGATTTGGAATCCTATAAATCGCTTTGCCAAGATCGCTGCTGGCTTTGACCAAATCGTGGAAAGTAAAAACTTCAAGGAAGCCGCACGCTGGATCCTGCCCAATTTCGTTACGAAGACTGATGTGCTCGGGGCTGATGTCATTCCCAAAGAAGGACCCCTGATCATTGCGGCCAATCACCCAGGGGCTTACGATGCCCTGGTGATCGCGGCTAACTTACCGCGTAGCGATATCAAAATTGTTGTTAACATCCCTTTACCCTTTATCAAAGAGATTCCCTCCACAGAAAATCATTTTCTGTATGCGCCGCCAGATCCCCATGTCCGCATGGGCGTAATTCGTAAAGCGTTGCGACATCTCAAGGATGGCGGTTCTTTGCTGCTCTTTGCCAGCGGGGGAATTGATCCCGACCCAGCGTGTATGCCTGGTTCTGAGAACGAGATTGAGAAGTGGTCCGGTAGTTTGGAATTATTCCTGCGCAGAGTTCCACAAACCAAACTACAGGTAACGATGATCAGCGGGATTTTGCTGCCACAATATGTCCATCACACTTTCACACGCTTCCGCAAAGAGCGCCGCGACAAACAGCGCATTTCTGAATTTTTCCAAATCATGCGTCAAATGCTTTCTCCTGGAGAATTTCTATCTTCCCCACAGCTAAGTTTTGTTAATCCTTTATCGAGGGAACAATTACTCAAAAATGGTGGAAGTGAAGATATCGGCCCAGAGATAATTCGATGCGCCCAAGAGGCCTTTTCACTGCATACATCAAATGTGATGGGACAATCTGTCCCCTAATTTCTCCACAGAATAACTCCAGATTATTTTCATTAGGAAAGCAGGAGTCCATAAACATATTCCTGCAATTTTGATTCTCTGCTACCGCAACTTTTTTACTGAATCATTGTATAAAATATAGATATGCCCAACGACAGCGATGGCCAACTCGTCCAGCAGATCCTACGCGGAGATACGGAGGCTTATGGAATGCTGGTGCAGCAGCACCAAGCATCGGTATTCAACGTGTGCTATCGCATGCTTGGTGAATTTCAGCACGCTGAAGACCTAGCACAAGAAACATTCATTCGGGCTTACCAGCGTTTGAGCACATTCAAGCCTGATAAACCCTTTGGCCCCTGGATCAGACGAATAGCCACAAATCTGTGCCTGAACTACCTAAAACGAAGCCAACCGATCATACAACCTCTCGATGATGAGTTGACAATCAGCGCACCTTCAAAATCCACGAATCCTGAAATCGCACAAGAACAACTCGAACGCAAAGAAAGTATTCACCAAGCTCTGCTTGAGCTACCACCCCATTACCGGGCGGTGATCGAACTTCGTCACTATCAGGATATGAATTATCAGGAAATCGCCGAAACATTGGATCTATCGCTCAATACCGCCAAGAGCCACCTTTTCCGTGCTCGCAAACTCTTGGCAAAAAAATTAGAGAACGCATATGAACATGCCTAACTCGCCCACCCCCCACATCTCCGATGATGAGCTTTTCGAATACATCGATCAAGCACTTCATGAAGAAAATCTCGACAAATTCGAGATTCATCTGGAAGTCTGTCAAACATGTAGGGAACGATTAGCAAAATACAACGCGCTTTTCTCAACGATTGGGAGATTAGTCGAAGAACCACTGCAGCACGATCTTACCCCTGAGGTTTTGACTACCATAAAGAAAGGGGCTGTTCTGACTCCGATTTGGTGGTGGCTGCTGGTCATTCAGGGAATCCTGGCTTTAGGGCTGATTGTTTTCGCCGCTCCATCTATCGCTATCAACCCATTTACCTTTTCATTGCTGGAAAGCGGGAGAGATCTTCTTATCTCCCTTGTCGCATATTTGAGAATCTGGTTTCAAGAGTGGGTCACACTGATTGGCAAAACCAGCCAACTCGTTACTTCTCGTATACCGCTTTCGCTAGGAATACCTATGCAATCCATCATCTGGTTGCTCATACTGTCATCCGTTACCTGGATCGCTGGCAACTCAATCCTTCTGCGCCCCCAAATCAATAGAGCTGAACGATGAAAAAAAACATCAAGCAGTTGTCATCGCGAGGGGCCGCCGGAGGCGGTGAGACGAAGCGATCTCCTACCTGGCACAGGGCTCGCAGAGCGTTGCGAGGAGATTGCCGCACTCCGCTGCGCTGCGTTCGCAATGACACTATTGATATTTCAATTTTCAAGGCTCTTTTTGCTAACAAATCTATCATAATTCCTATTTTTGCTATCGTATTGGTCATCCTTGCCTGTGGGGAAGCAGGCACGCCCACGGTATCACAAACGCCCACCGTCTCGGTATTTGATACATCTGAAACTACTTATGGATTCTTCCCCAGCCCCTCTGAATTCACCATTGAAAGCTTGATCGCCACTTTGAATGGCATCAGTGAACACGGTGATGTGATCTTAGTGCAACGCGCCATCCCTTGGGCAGATTTCATTACCAAACCCAATACAGATTCCCCAGATATTAAGGAAATTCGAGATTTGATGACCCTGGCTAGTCAACGTGATCTGGAACCAATTTTTGTCATCGATCCACTCAACGGGCTTGATCGCCGTCAGTTCTCGCCTCTCCCCCCAAAACTTGAAGGAGGGAATTTTGCCACAGAAGGCATCCGACAGTCATTCGTAAACTATGCAGTCACCTTAGTTCAAGAGTTTCATCCGCGATACATCGGGCTAGCTTCAGAAATCAACACCTATGCCGACGCCCACCCCGAGGATTTCGTCAATTTTGTCAGCCTATACCGAGAAACCTACCATGCCATCAAAGCGAAATCACCCAATACGCAGGTTTTCGTCACCTTCCAGTGGGATGACCTCAACAATGCCATTCCCTTTGACAACATTGATGGTGAGCCCTTCCAACCCAAATGGGAGCAAATCGAAATCTTCGAGCCGCAGCTCGATGTTTGGGCAATCTCATCGTATCCCTTCGTAGTATTCGAGCGCTCTGCTGATATCCCCGCGGATTACTACACCCCATTGCTCTCTCGTACAAACAAACCGATTGCCGTGGCCGAAGGTGGCGTCAACTCGCGACCCATTGGACAATTCCCAGGCACGCATCAAGATCAGATCGATCATCTCAACGCCATCAATGATCAACTCGGTGACCGGCTGGAATTCTGGATACAGCTAGTATTATTCGATATCAACGCCGAGTCCTACCGCGATTTCCTGGCCGAAAACGGCATGGAAACCACCGCAGACACCATTCTGTGGTTCGGAGCTATTGGGCTGCTCGAAAGCGATGGCACCCCCAAACCTGCTCTCGAAACCTGGGACAGTATTCGGAATAAATAGAAATATGTCACATATCAGAATCAATTGGGTAGTAAGCCAACCGCGTTGGCAGCGAACTGTTGAACGAGCTACTGCCGCCCCCGAAGGACAAAGATGAAAACACTCAAACGTATCTCCCCAGCTTTGATACTCTTCCTGCTTGCGCCCACCATCGGTGAACTGCTTTCGGGATCTGCCCCTCCATCGGAATTCTTCAACCCCATCAGTTTTACTCTTCTGGCAATCTTATATGGTGGCGGCGCGATTTTGATTCGCGAACTAACCCTGCGCTGGGATAAAGGCTGGCCATCGATATTCACGCTAGGAGCAGCTTATGGGATTATCGAGGAAGGGCTGATGGTCAAGAGCTTCTTTGACCCCAACTGGATGGATCTGGATATTTTGGGAAGCTACGGCCGTTGGGCAGGCGTAAACTGGGTTTGGAGCCTGGAGCTGACCATTTATCATGCAGTATTTAGCATCGCGATTCCGATCTTGCTCGTCAGCCTGATATTTCCGTCCCGTCGAACTGAACCCTGGGTTAGCCAGAGAGCTTTCCGCTGGATAAGTTTGCTATTTGTCATCAATGGGCTATTCATTTTCTTCGCCCTCACGACCTACCGGCCTCCAGTATTTCACTTCCTGATCGCTTTCGCTCTTGTCATCGGGTTGTTTTTCCTGGCCAGACGACTCCCAAAAACCATCTACTCAACTACAGAGACTTCACAGTACCACACCCGTAGGTTTGCACTAGTAGGTTTTCTGGGCACCTTAGCATTCTTCCTATTAAATTGGGTATTGCCTCATACCCCAATTCCTGCGCCCATCACAATGACCCTGGTTATCTTGTTGGTCATTCTGCTCAGGAGGAGAATTCAGAAATTGTTTGATCAAGATATCGATCGCCTTAATCACAATCATTGGGCCCTGGCAAGCGGCGCCCTGGGCTTCTTCATCTTGATCGCCCCCATTCAGGAATTCGAACAAACCAGGACAGATAACACCAGTGGCATGACCCTAGTTGGACTCGCTGCATTGCTCTTTCTACTCTGGCTTGGGCGGCGTCTAAAGAGAGAAGACTTGGATAATCAATTCTCGCATCAAACAAAAATCCACGAAACATTTTTTGAATTGGATAAAGGAGTAAATTAGTTATGGAAACCTTCAGTCTCATCCTATTAGTAATTCTTGGTGTTGTCACCCTGATCGCCCTCTTCCTACTCATGGGTGTCTTCTTCTCTCGCAAGATCGAACACATCCAGCAAGTTGCCGAGCAGACGATCGGACGCTCCTTTCTGCTGGGTCTGGTAAATTTCCTGTTTTTTGGCGCAATATGCCTGGCTTTGATTAGCCTGACTGATAGCACAGGAATCGGAATCATTGCCATTCCGGCAGTGTTGATTGTCCTTGCCTTGTCTGTTGGGCTGCTGCTGGGTCTCAGTGCTATTACTCAATTGGTCGGGGAGCGTCTATTCCCTGAATACGCACCACTGAAGCAAAAAACATGGGGAGCTGGTCTGCTGATCCTGGCCTGCCTGGCGCCATTTGTGGGCTGGTTTGGATTCTTACCTTTTGTGGCTTTAGTTGGTCTGGGCGCCCTCATCGGGAGCTGGTTCCCGCGTAAAAGCAAGAACCAACCCAAACTTGATCAATGAAACGCCATCTTCTGATCCCAATTTTTGTGCTGGTCATGTTGGCTTGCACCCTGGAAGGAGTCGCACAACCAACACCTACGCCCATACCTGATCGGGAGAGTCTTATCCCGTCAGATCAATTAAAAATCAACCCCGAGACAGATATCTACCCTCCCCAATCTGTGACAGATGAGTATTGGGATCCTGTTCCCCTACCCTATCCAGTCAATACGGCCGGTGCAGAAGATTCGGCTTTTATCATGCCGGATGGGAATACGCTCTATGTCTGGTTCACCCCAAACGTGGCGAAGCCCCCCGAAGAGCAGGTTATTGATGGCGTCACTGGTATCTATGTTTTTCACAAAGTGAACGGCGAATGGGGGCCAGCAGAAAGAGTGATGCTGCAAGACCTAGGCAAATTGTCATTGGATGGCTGCGAGTTTGTATTGGGTGACAAGATGTGGTTCTGCGCGGCCCGGGAAGGGTACGCCGGTTTACACTGGTTTACGGCAGAATTCATCGACGGGCAGTGGGGAAACTGGCAACTGGCCGATTTCAAGCCAGAATATGAAGTCGGCGAACTGCACATCACAGCTGATGGCCAGGAGTTATATTTTCATTCATCCCGTCCAGGTGGGCAGGGAGGCTATGATATCTGGGTTTCACAAAATGTGGACAGTGAATGGGGAGAACCAGCAAACCTGGCTGTCGTTAATTCCCCCAACACCGATGGCTGGCCCTTCGTCACCGCTGATGGAAAAGAATTATGGTTCACGCGCGGCCCCGGTGCGCCAGAGTTGTGGCGCTCAAAGAGAGTAAACGGTGAATGGAGCACGCCGGAGCAGATGTTCACGCATTTCGCTGGTGAGGCTTCCTTGGATAATGACGGGAACGTCTATTTCACACATCACTTTTACAAAGATGATGTCATGCTCGAAGCGGATATTTACGTTGCGTACAAACACACGCCATGAACGCCCCTTCAAAAAATACAGTTCTCTTCCTATGTACAGGCAATTCATGTCGCTCACAGATGGCAGAGGCCATCATCAACGAAAAATATGGCGCACAATGGGAGGCTTACAGCGCTGGAACCAAACCATCAGGGTATGTGCATCCTAAGACGTTACAGGTACTCGAAGAAATGGGCATTCGCCATCAAGGCGGGTCAAAGCATACCGATCAATTTATGCTGAAAAAATTTGGCCTGGTCGTCACGGTGTGTGACTCAGCTGCGGATGATTGCCCTGTCTGGTTAGGCCTTGATAAGAAAATCCACCACAGTTTTCCAGGCCCTGCAGAAGCAGTTGGCTCCGAGGAAGAAATCCTATCAGTTTTCCGTCAGGTACGAGACGATATTGCTGAAAAAATCCCCTCTATTCTTCAAGAACAATCTTAGCCTTAGAATCCACTAAGAGCACCAATGGCACGAAATAATAAATTCGTGTTCTTTGTGTTCTTTGTGTCCTTAGTGGATTCCAATTTTATCCCATACGACCAGTAATATAGGCCTCGGTCAGTTCATGTTTGGGATTTGTGAAAAGTCGCTTAGTGCGGCTGAACTCGATCAGTTCGCCTAGCCAGAATAAACCGGTGAAGTCTGATACTCGTGCAGCTTGCTGCATGTTATGAGTAACGATCACGATAGTATAGCGCTCTTTAAGTTCGTGGATAAGCTCTTCAACTTTGGCCGTAGCAATTGGGTCCAACGCTGAGCAAGGTTCATCCATCAAGATCACTTCCGCTTGCACGGCGAGGACGCGGGCGATACAGAGGCGCTGCTGCTGACCCAGGGAGAGTCCCAAGGCATCATCATGCAATAAATCTTTGACATCATCCCACACCGCGGCGCGTTGCAAACTCTTGGTGACAATCTCATCCAACTCAGTTTTGTCCTTTGTCATCCCCAGAACGCGCGGGCCAAACGCTACATTATCATAGACAGATTGGGGAAATGGATTCGGCTTTTGGAATACCATGCCCACACGCTGGCGTAGGGCAACCAAATCTACCTCGGGGGCATAAATATCTTCCCCCTCTAACAATATTTCCCCTTCAACCCTCGTTCCGGGAATCGTGTCGTTCATACGATTCAAACAACGTACGAAAGTCGACTTCCCGCAACCAGACGGGCCAATCAGGGCTGTAACATGCTGCGGGAGAACATCCATATTGATCTGGCTCAAGGCAATGCTTGGACCATAAAAGAAATCCAAATCACGAATCTTAAAAACAGGGGCAAGATTTTTCATAGGCATGATTATACTCAACAGAGGGATCATTGCGAAGTAGATTTCTTCATAATTTATCTAAAAATTTTTTTCAGCCTCTTGTCCGCCATCTGGTTTGAGACTATAATCCCACACCGATGAAACGAGTACTTATCTCCTTAATCTTACTACTACTGTTCGTATCGGGGTGCAGTTCAAGCACTGCATCAAGCGATACAAGCTCCCCCCAAACTTCATCTGAAACCATCGAAAACAAAGGTTCTGACACCATCGTCAACCTGGCATTGGCCTGGGCTGAACGCTATCAGGAAATCCGGCCCAATGTGCGGCTTTCAGTAACTGGGGGTGGCTCTGGAACCGGCATCGCCGCCTTGATCAACGGCACAGTGGATATCGCCAACGCATCCCGCAGGATCAAACCTGAAGAGATCGAGTCGGCTAAAGCCAATGGCAGTGACCCAGTTGAATTTGTCATCGCCCGCGATGCGATCGCTGTGATCGTCAATCTCGAAAATCCAATTAACGAGCTCACCCTTGAGCAGATCTCAGATATCTACAGTGGGAAGGTAAATAATTGGAAAGAGGTCGGGGGCGAAGACCGCCCTATTGTCCGCCTCTCACGCGAAACCAATTCCGGAACACATGTTTATTTCCTGGAACAAGTTCTTCGTCTCGGTGAAAAAGAAAACAAAACGCTCTTTTCCACAGATACACTCTTACTGCCATCATCAGAAGGTATTGGTGCGGAAATTCGGCTCAATCCCAATGCCATCGGCTATGACGGGCTCGGATATGTCACCCATGAAATGAAAGTTGTCGCCGTTGCCGCTGATCCTGTTTCAGGGTATATCATGCCATCAGCTGACAGCGTGAATAACGGAGAATATCCCATCGCCCGCGACCTTTATATGTATACCAATGGGGAACCAACCGGCGTGATCGAAGAATATCTGGCCTGGATCTTTTCTTCCGAGGCACAGACCATCGTCACAGAACTTGGATTCGTCCCCATTAACCCTTAAGCTATTATCGAAGAGGCATTTATGGAAAGTGCTCTAAACTGGCGCGAATATATCATCACCCGCCTCATCAAGATCTCAGGTTACTCAGCGATCGTATTTGTTGGCCTGATTTTTTTCTTCCTGATGAGGGAAGGCTTACCAACGCTAAGCGAAGTTGAATTCAAAAGCTTATTCGCGACTCGCTGGTACCCAATTGAAGATTATTTTGGCATCCTGCCCTTGATCGGGGGGTCGCTGATTGTCACCATTGGAGCGACGATCATCGCAGTCCCCTTTGGCGTTGGCGCAGCAATCTACATCTCTGAGATTGCTCCCCGCTGGATGAGAGAAATTCTAAAGCCCCTGGTCGAAGTGTTGGGCGGCTTACCCTCGGTTGTGTTGGGATTTTTGGGGATTTTAGTGTTATCGCCTTATTTACGTATTCTTCTTGATCTTCCTACTGGATTGACCGCGCTGGCAGGCTCACTCCTTTTGGGTGGCATCGCCATCCCGACGGTGGTATCTGTCTCCGAGGATGCCCTGGATGCAGTGCCCAAGTCGTACCGTGATGCCTCGCTGGCCTTGGGTGCTACCGAATGGCAGACCATCTGGCGAGTGACCTTACCCGCCGCCCGTTCGGGCGTGCTCACAGCAGTCATGCTGGGAGTTGGCCGCGCCATCGGCGAAACTATGACAGTGATGATGGTCACCGGGAATGCTGCTGTTCTCCCCAAAGGTCTCGGTGCTCTCTTCGCCCCCGCCCGCACGATGACAGCGACCATTGCCGCTGAGATGGGTGAAGTCGCCAATGGCAGCGTGCACTACCATGTCTTATTCTTCATTGGTATTGTTCTCTTCCTGATCTCCCTGATCGTCAACGTCACGGCTTCAGCTGTCGTATTCCGCCAGCGTAAGCGCCAGGAACGCATTCTTTCATAATCATGAGCACAACTTCAACTTCGCACTCGCGTTACTTACAGCAAAAACTGGGCTTCAGCCTGCTTACAACTATGACTATGCTTACTGTCATTCCCATTATGGCAGTGGTCATTTATATCGTTGTCCTAGGCTCACCCGCCATTTCCGGAGAATTTATCGTCGGCTTCCCCCGTGAAGGTATGCGCGCTGGGGGCATTTGGCCAGCTATTGTGGGCACACTATATCTGACTTTGGGGACCGCGGTATTTGCCGTGCCTTTGGGTATCGGGGCTGCGATCTATCTTTCAGAATATGCCTCCGATAACCGCTGGACGCGGCTGATCCGCATAGCCATTATCAACTTGGCCGGTATTCCCTCCGTGGTATATGGTCTTTTCGGATTGGGATTATTCGTACTCTTCTTGAATTTTGGGACCAGCATTCTGGCTGGCTCCCTGACCCTTTCAATCATGACCCTCCCGGTAATCATCAGCACCACCGAGGAAGCACTGCGAGCTGTACCCCAATCCTTCCGCACGGTGAGTATCTCTCTGGGAGCAACCCAGTGGCAGACCATCCGCAGGATCGTGCTTCCGCAAGCTTTACCCGGTATTCTAACCGGGGTTATCCTAGGCTTGGAAAGGGCTGCGGGAGAAACAGCGCCAATCCTTTTCACAGTTGCTGCTTTCTTCCTGCCAAGATTGCCAAACTCCCCCATGGATGCCACGATGGCTCTGCCCTACCACCTATATGTAATATCCACCCAGGTACCTGGGATGCCAATCAAAATCCAGTATGGTACTGCCTTGGTGCTGCTAGCCTTCGTACTCGGCATGAACGTCATCGCAACAACGATCCGCTCTCGGGCACGCGCCCGCCGTCAATGGTAAGGTCAACATGAAGAAGATATCAAAACCTAAAATCAAGATCAAAGGCCTTACATTGCATTATTCTGACGGAAATGAATCCTTGCGGGGTATCAGCATAGACATCCCGGCAAACACAATTACCGTGATGTTCGGCCCCGCGGGCGGTGGAAAATCCAGCTTGCTGCGGGTGCTTAACCGGCTTAACGATCTCACTGATGTTGCCCATATCGAAGGGACAGTACTGCTTGACAATGAAAATATCCTTGGGCCGAAAACCGATGTCATCGCGCTGCGCAGGCGAGTGGGCATGGTATTCGCCCGTCCAGTAGTGCTGCCAATGAGCATCCGTGAGAATTTGACCTATGGTCTGGAAGTTGCCGGAGAAAAGGACAATCACAAACTAGATGCGGCTGTTGAACGCAGTCTAAAGCAAGCTGCTTTGTGGGAAGAAGTCCAGGATCGTCTATCTGACCCAGCCGTAGCACTCTCCGGTGGACAGCAGCAACGTTTATGCCTGGCCAGGGTATTGGCCCTGGAACCAGAGGTCATCTTGTTGGATGAACCTACCTCGGGTCTTGATCCCATATCCACAGGAAAAGTTGAAGAATCACTTCAAGAACTTAAAGAGGAGTACACCATCATCCTGGTTCCCCATTCTGTGCAGCAAGCCGCTCGTACAGCAGATTATGCTGCCTTTTTCCTTCAGGGAGAGTTGGTAGAATACGCCCAGGGTGACAACTTGTTCATCAACCCAAAAAATGCACGCACGCAAGATTATGTAGAGGGTCGTTTTGGGTAGTAAGGGTGGATTATCTACCAAAACCTAGTGAGGGGGTAGTTCTCGGTGGTCAAATATTGTTAACTGATTGAATAATGCTATAATTTAAACCAATATTGGTTTGTATGGTAATAGGAAGGTAAAAATAAATGACGAGAGAGACATTAGACAATAAAATTCAAGGACTACTTGATGATCTTCTTGCTTTGGGAAGCATAGTCGAGGGTGCAATCCTCGACTCAGTTAAGGCTCTCAAAGAACGTGATCTAGAATTGGCCAAAAAGATCTACGACGGCGACAAAAAAGTTAACAAAAGACGCTATAAGATTGAGCGAAGCACCGTTACCGTAATTGCTACCCAACAACCCATGGCCAGCGATTTGCGAATTTTAGCTTCTATCATCGAAGTTGCCGGAGAAATTGAACGCATGGGCGACTATGCCAAGGGAATCGCGCTAATCACCACTCGGCTTGGCAATGAGCCCCCAGTCAAACCGCTAATCGATGTCCCAAAAATGGCCGATCTTACTGCCGATATGCTTCATCGCGCTCTGGGTGCCTTTGTCGAGGCCGATGTAGAAACAGCTTTGGAAATCCCTAAAGAAGATGATAAAGTTGATAACCTTTACAATCTGGTTTATAGGGAGTTGCTCGATTATATGATGGCTGATCCCGATACCATCGACAGGGCGACTTTGCTCCTTTGGGTGGCCCACAATCTAGAACGCGTCGCCGACCGCGTCACCAATATTTGTGAGCGCACGCGCTACGTGGCCACTGGAAAACTCAAGGATATTGATGTTTCCGATGATGAACAATTCGCAAATTGAATATTATGAAAACGTTAAAAACTGGCTCTTCTTGAAAAGGAGAGCCAGTTTTTTTATATTCCCTGACTTATGACAAAATCAATTTGATTTCCAAAAGAGAAAATGCTACACTTTCCACACTGCAACTTCCAAATGGTCTCTACGTAAAATTAATTGGTATTAAGAACGGAGGTTCTTCTATGTCAGCCGGAAAAGTCATTGCCTACATCTTCGCCGCCATTCTGATTTTCTTCGGCGTGTTGTTCATTTGGGCAACATTCAGCCCAGAGGGGCAAATCGGATGGCTCCTGGTCGGTATCATCAGCGTTGGAATTGGATTTGGGATTATCTGGTTCGCTGGTCGAAAGAAACCATCTGCTGCCGGGGAGCATGGGGAAGGCGTCACATTGAATATCGACCTACCTGGAGATGTCAGCCTCGATACGCTCAAATGTCAATCTTGTGGAGGCTCTATCACAGCGGATAACATCCAAATGCTGGCAGGTGCTCCAACTGTTAGCTGCCCATTCTGCAATACAACGTATCAATTAACCGAAGAACCGAAGTGGTAAAAACGTGCAAGGTGCGATGTGCGTTGTGCTAACTATATCTTTGCACGTAGCACTCCGCACTTTCAGGAGAATGCAAATATGAATAAGCGATTTCTCACCTCAGTATTTCTGCTGGTCCTATTACTCGCCTTTCCCATCAGCGCGCTTGCGCAAACGTACTACTTCAGTCTAGATCAAGAGATTGTGCATGTTTTTTGGGAAGAAGATGGCACCCAAACGCTTGATTATGTCTTCGTCTTCAGCAACAGTCCCAGCGCTTCTCCCATTGACTTCGTCGATGTAGGATTCCCCAATGACAATTACAGTCTTTCCAATGTCAGCGCAGAAGTGGATGGGCATCCGATCCTCAATATTGAGAACTCGCCCTACGTTTCTAGCGGCGTCGCTTTAGGGTTAGGAAGCAATGCGATAAAACCAGGTCAGACAGGAAACATTCACGTCAAAGTCACAAATATTCGAGGTGTGCTCTATACCGATACGGATGATAGCAGCTACACCAGCGCGGTCTTCAGCCCTACCTGGTTCGGCTCCGAATATGTTTATGGTTCAACTGATTTGCAGGTAACTTTCCACTTACCCCCCGGTGTACAGCCAGACGAGCCGCGCTGGCATGCATCGCCTTCAGGATGGCCATCTGAACCGGCCACAGCCCTGGACCAAGATGGCCGCGTAGCTTACACCTGGCGCAACACCAACGCCAATGCCTACACTCAATACAAATTTGGCGCATCCTTTCCAAAAACCTATGTCCCTGAAAGTGCTATCTACGCTCCCGGATTCTTCGAACGATTAGGTATCGATCCCGAAGCTGTCACAGGATTCTTGTGCTGTGGTGGCATTTTCGGTTTGATTGCGTTGATCACGTGGGCAGGAGCTACCAGCTCACGCAAACGGAAAATGAAATACTTGCCGCCCAAGATCCGCATCGAAGGGCATGGCATCAAGCGCGGTTTGACAGCAGTTGAAGCAGGGATATTAATGGAACAACCTGCCGATAAAGTTCTGACAATGATCCTGTTCGCGGTTCTGAAGAAGGATGCTGCCAGCGTCATTTCGCGTGATCCCCTGAAATTAGAGGTTACTACGCCCTTACCTGAAAAACTTCGCTACTATGAGCGCGATTTCTTGGAGGCTTTCTCCGAAGAAAGCAAAAAACAGCGCACGAAGGCCCTTCAAGATTTGATGGTCAAGCTGATCAAAAATGTCGGCAAGAAGATGAAAGGCTTCAGCCACAAAGAATCGGTTGCGTACTATAAAAGCATCATGCGCAAAGCCTGGCAACAAGTCGAGGAGGCTAAAACCCCCGAGGTCCGCAGTGAGAAATTCGACGAGCATATGGGCTGGACCATGCTCGACAAAGATTTCGACCGCCGCACCGAGGATGTCTTCCGCACTGGCCCGGTCTTCGTGCCTATGTGGTGGCATCGCTATGATCCAGGTTGGGGACGCTCGAGGTCGGTGACACCGAAACCCGTCGCGACCGGCGGCAGATCAGGCAGCGGCCGATCCGCGCCTTCGATGCCCAATTTACCCGGAGGAGAATTTGCTGCCTCGGTGGTTACCGGGATGCAGGGCTTCGCCAGCGACGTGGTTGGTAATGTCACCAACTTCACCGACCGCATTACCAACAAGACCAACCCGGTTCCCAAATCATCCAGCAGTAGCTGGAGCAGCAGCGGTGGCAGTAGTTGCGCTTGTGCTTGCGCCTGCGCCGGATGCGCCTGTGCTTGTGCCGGTGGTGGACGGTAATTCGTGATCCATGAATAGCTTTTCAAGATAGGATTTCATGGCTAAAGAACTCCAAAACCCAATATCGAATACCTGGAAACAATGGGTAATTGCCCTTACATGCGTTACCTTTGTATTTTTGTTTCTCTCCAGCTCTGTCCTTGCTCAAACCTACAAATTCAGCCTGGATGAAGAAACTGTTCATGTTTATTGGAACGCGGATGGGACTCTATCGATTCACTATGTCTTCGTCTTCACAAATGACACAAACGCCTCCCCTATTGATTTCGTCGATGTTGGTTTACCTAACAACAATTACCAAATCCAAAATATCGTTGCTGAAATTGATGGAAAACCCATCACGAATATCGAAATCTCTCCTTACGTTACATACGGTGTAGCTCTGGGCCTGGGCGAAAATGCCATTCCTCCTGGAGCAACGGGTAGAGTGCAAGTCTTCGTCGAAAAAATAGAAAATCCCTATCATATCGACTATACCGATGAAAACTATGCCAGCTTTCTCTTCTCCCCTACTTGGTTCGGATCAGAATTTGTCAGCGGTGAGTCGGATATCTCGGTAACCTTTCATTTGCCCCCTGGCGTAAAGCCTGCTGAGCCACGCTGGCATTCCGCTCCTGAAGGCTTTCCCGCAGAGCCTTTAACCAGCATCGATGACGAAGAGCGGATATTCTACACCTGGCACAATCCTACAGCCAATGGATACACCCAGTATATTTTTGGCGCTTCAATCCCCAGGCAGTATGTGCTATCTAGTTTTTGGCTTGAGACAGAAATCCATCATGTTTATCTGAATGCCGATGGCAGCATCGACATTGACACTGAGTACACATTTACGAATCAATCCCTGGCAGCATCCTTGAGTAATCTGGCTGTGGATATTCCCTACAATAGTTACCACGAAATCACCAATCAACGGGCATCTGTAAACGGAATTCCCATCCAATATTTGAACGTCGACTTTTTCGATATTAGTATGGAATTATGGGATACAGCCATCCAACCGGGCGCCACAGGAGTTATTCAACTGGCATATTCGCTCGTTGAGCAACCATTTTTTTCAAGCTGGTGGGATGAAGAATACAAATACGCCTCCTTTGAATATGAAACAACAGACTTTGATAGCAGTTGGACGACAGGTGAAACTGATCTCACAGTCTCATTCCACTTGCCGGAAAACGTGAGTGTCCAGGAGGTCGCCTGGGAACAATATTCTGCTCTTTCTGGCGAACCCTCCCAAAACATCGATTCGCAGGGCCGGACTACATTGACATGGCAAAAAACAGATGCGTCCGCTAGCGAATCCCATGATTTCAAAATTGATATTCCCAGAGAATATATTGCTGCTGTCGCAATCCGTGATTATTCCAAACCGAGTCTGCTGACGCGCATGGGCATCGATGAAGATCTGTTCTTCGGCGGTCTTTGTATATCTGGCTTTGTAGCCTTCATGGTCGGGATTACCGTCCTGGTCACCCGCTTGACGCGCAAGCGCAAGATGAAATACCTGCCGCCCAAGATTCGCATCGAAGGGCATGGCATCAAGCGCGGGTTGACGGCTGTTGAAGCGGGAATTTTGATGGAACATCCCGCTGACAAGATTCTCACAATGATCCTTTTCGGCGCATTGAAGAAGGATGCTGCCAGCGTCCTCTCGCGTGATCCCCTGAAATTAGAGGTTACTACGCCCTTACCTGAAAAACTTCGCTACTATGAGCGCGATTTCTTGGAGGCTTTCTCCGAAGAAAGCAAAAAACAGCGCACGAAGGCCCTTCAAGATTTGATGGTCAAGCTGATCAAAAATGTCGGCAAGAAGATGAAAGGCTTCAGCCACAAAGAATCGGTTGCGTACTATAAAAGCATCATGCGCAAAGCCTGGCAACAAGTCGAGGAGGCTAAAACCCCCGAGGTCCGCAGTGAGAAATTCGACGAGCATATGGGCTGGACCATGCTCGACAAAGATTTCGACCGCCGCACTGAAGATGTCTTCCGCACTGGTCCGGTCTTCGTGCCTATGTGGTGGCATCGCTATGATCCAGGTTGGGGGCGTTCGAGGTCGGTGACACCGAAACCCGTCGCGACCGGCGGCAGATCAGGCAGCGGTCGATCCGCACCTTCTATGCCCAATTTACCCGGAGGAGAATTTGCCGCCTCGGTGGTCACCGGGATGCAGGGCTTCGCCAGCGACGTGGTTGGCAATGTCACCAACTTCACCGATCGCATCACCACTAAAACCAACCCGGTTCCAAAGTCGTCTTCATCCGGCAGCAGAAGGAGTGGCAGCAGCGGTGGTAGTAGTTGCGCATGTGCCTGTGCTTGCGCTGGTTGTGCATGTGCCTGCGCCGGTGGCGGACGGTAATCGGTGAATGGTAAGAAGTATCCAATAAATAAAGCAGAGAAACTATGTTTAACAGTATCCAATCTCTAATTCGCTCTTCGCACTCCGCTGCACGAGTCCCGCCTCCCGGTTTACACCATTACACCCGCGAGACACCGGAAGCGCGCTCCCGCATCCATCTACGTGTCGACCCAGATGGACACGGCACCTTAATCGTCAACGCCAACCAGGTGGTGCATTTCAACCCCACAGCGACGTTGATGGCATACCTGGCCCTTGAAGAATTTTCAGAAGACCAGGCCATCCGCCAAATTCAGCGCAGTTATCACGTTCCCAAGAAGCAAGCCCAGAGTGACTACGCGCAGTTTCTTGGTGATCTCGAAGTTATCCTGCGTCCAGATGGCTGTCCAGCATGCACATTGGATGAGTTGGAAATCGCCGCGCCCTTCAGCGTCCGCCCTATGGCTCCCTACCGCATGGACCTGGCACTGACCTACCGCTGCAACGACGATTGTGCGCACTGCTACAACGCGCGCCCGCGCGATTATCCCGAAATGCCCACACAGGTCTGGAAAGACATCATCGACCGCCTGTGGGAGTTAAGCATCCCCCATATCGTTTTTACCGGCGGAGAACCAACTCTTCGAGATGATCTCCCAGAGTTGATCGCCCACGCGGAATCTAATGGCCAGATCACAGGGGTCAATACCAATGCCCGGAGGTTAAGCGATCCCCATTTCGTAGAATCCCTCATAAAGTCTGGTCTGGACCACATCCAAATAACGGTTGAGTCCCATGACGCACAAATCCACGACCAGATGGTTGGCAAGCGCGGCGCCTGGAAACAGACCATCGCGGGTCTACGAAATGTACTCGACAGCCCGCTCTATGTAATGACCAACACTACTATGCTGCAAGATAACTACAAGTCGCTTGGCGAAACTCTCGACTTCTTGGCAGATTTGGGAGTCCCAACAATTGGATTAAACGCCCTGATCTACTCGGGCCGCGGGCTTTCGGTTGGTACGGGTCTCAAAGAAAGTGAGCTACCAGCGTTGTTAGATCTGGCACGCCAAAAGACTGATGCCCAGGGACAAAGGCTGATCTGGTACACGCCAACGCAATACTGCCAATTCGACCCCATGCAGTTCGACCTGGGCGTCAAAGGATGCACCGCCGCGCTGTATAACATGTGTATCGAACCTGATGGCGGTGTGCTGCCCTGTCAATCGTATTACAAACAGCTGGGTAACATCCTGGATGATCCCTGGAATTCAATCTGGGACCACACACTTTCCACCTCGATCCGAGAAAGAGATTACATTCCCGATTCTTGTACAGATTGCGCCGTATTAAGTGAATGCGGTGGCGGCTGCCCACTAGCATTAGAAGCAGCCCCTTCATCCATAATCCCTATCGAAACTATTGAGTTGCTCTCTACCTAACTAACATGGCAAACTTCATTACACTGCTTCGCTTCCCTTTACTCTTTCTTTATTTGGCATTGCTTTATACAAATAACGCCGTACTCCAATTTTGGTGTGTGCCGTTTATTGTTTTCATCATCTTGATGGATATGTTTGACGGCTTGATCGCACGGGCGCGTGGCGAGGTTAGTTTGTTGGGCAGTGTTCTCGATATCGCCACCGATCGCACTTTCGAGATCATCCTGTGGGTGGTTTTCGCCCATTTAGGGCTGATCCCGATCATTATCCCTATCATCGTAATCACTCGCGGCACCACAGTAGACGCGATAAGAGCAGTTGGCATGAAAGATGGTTTGGCAGCCTTCGAGCAAGTTAGACATCCTATCAGCCGTTTCCTGGTTTCATCGCGTTTCATGCGCGACAGCTATGGAATTGCTAAAGGGTTTGCCTTCGCATTTCTGACGCTCAATTTAGGATTGCGCACTTTGGGTTCAGATTGGGAATCAACTGTACATACTACTGCCCTAATACTCTCGTGGCTGAGCATCGCCTTTACCATCGCCCGAGGTTTGCCGGTTCTAATTGAAGGGTACCGCTACTTAAAAAACCCGTCGCAATCAGACAAAACTAAAGATCAAGAATAATGAAACTAGATTTTCAATCAATCACCAACAGCCGCTTCGGCGTCAACCTGGGGTTATGGATTGGACGAACCTTGCCCCCTACTATTGGTTATCGCATTGCAGACTTTGCTGCAAATAAACTTTCCAAACGCGATAGCAAAATGACAAAAGCAATCCGCGCTAACCAAAAAGTAGTGCGGGGAGGGAACCTGTCGTCAGAAGAACTTGACCAGATCACATGCTCTGTGCTCAACCATGCTGGACGATGCTTCGTTGATCTGTATCACAACTTGATGGATTCAGAGGGATTGAAAAGATTAGTGCCGGCAACGTCGACATCGCAATCCTTAATCGATCTTGGGAGTCTTGATACACCTGGGGCATTTGTCGTCGCCCCCCATATGAGCGCTTTCGATGTATGCTTGCTTTCCTTAGCCCATCGGGGTCTTCGAGCAAAAGTGCTGACCTATGGGAATCCCCCCGGAGGCTACGAACTGCAAAATGAGATTCGAGCCTCAACAGGGTTAGAAATCACCCCCGTACGCGGTGAAGAGACACACCAGGAAGCGATTGAGTATATGCGCCAGGGAGGCGCAGTGATCACCGCAGTTGACCGTCCAATCCGCAGTAAAGCCCATAAACTGACCTTTTTCAATCACCCCAGCCCACTCCCAGCAGGACACATCCGCATGGCTTTGGCCGCTGACGTTCCTGTGGTAGTTGCCGCTGCACAATATCTCGGTAATAGCAAATACCGTATCAACCTATCAAACCCAATCCCCATGATCCCTGATGCGGATCCCCAAGCTGAAATCCGCAAAAACGCCGAGGCCGTTCTCACACATATCGAAGAATTCATTCGTCTGGCTCCTGACCAATGGCTGATGTATTACTCTGCCTGGCCAGATTTAATTGTGAATGGAGAATTGTGAACGATGTATTCAGAACTAACGATTGACCTATTCGACACGCTCAGGGCAATCAACTCGCAATACGCAATAATTCTCGGCGCTGTTTTATTTGTCTTGGGTATCGCGCACATGAGCCCAAGACTGGCTCTGCTTGACGCGCGTATCTTTCGTTTCCTGCACAAAAATCTGCGCCAAGGAAATTCTGTCTTTCGAGTAGTATGGCACTTGGGCCGCACACCATTCACGCTGATTTGTCTTGTGATTTTTCTGCTCTTCGATCTTCAAACTGGCATTATGGCTGCGATTGTTTTCGCCGCGGCCGCAACTGTAGAGTGGAGCATAAAAAGAACCTTCCGCCGCCCGAGGCCATTCACCTTATTGCCTGATGCCGTCATGGCACAACCACGTGAACCCAAAGATACATCCTTTCCCAGTGGCGATGCCATGCGCATCTGGTTCCTGGCGTTGACGATCCCTTTTGTGTTTAATCTACCAACGCCATTCATCATAGGAACAAGTTTCATCGCCCTCATTGTCACGCTCGGACGCATTGCAATGGGCGTCCACTTCCCATTTGATACACTTGCCGGAACCGGCTTAGGATTATTAGCCGCGGGCGTTATTCAACAATTAGCAATTGCCAATTGACCATTGAGAACTAACAATTAGCAAGGAGGCCACCATGACCAGTATTCGAGAAGCCGTGCGCAGTTTATTCACCCAAAAAGAACCATTGCCGGCTGGTGTCTATCATTATCAGGCCCCACCCGATGCAGATTTTCTCTACCGCTTACACTTACGGCTGGAGCCTGATGGCGATGGTGTATTGATAGTAAATGCTTCCACTGTGTTGCATCTCAACCAGACAGCAGCTGAATACGCCTATCACCTGGTTCAGAATTCACCCGATGATGTCGCCGCCAGCAAGATTGCCACCCGCTACCAAGTTTCAAAGAAACAAGCCCTGGCAGACTTTCAGAATCTCAAGGAACGCCTGCTGACGATGATCGACATCCCTGACTTGGATCCGATCACCTTCTTCGACTTCGAGCGTGATGACCCCTATGCTGGAGAGATCACTGCCCCCTATCGCTTAGATTGCGCCTTGACATACCGCCTCCCCGAGGGTACTGACCCCGAGGCGGCCCCCACCAAACGCGTCGACCGCGAGCTCTCCACCGACGAGTGGATCTCGATCATCGATAAAGCCTGGGAGATTGGCATTCCGCACATTGTTTTCACTGGCGGAGAACCAACGCTACGTGACGATCTCCCCGACCTGATTGCCCATGCCGAGGCAAACGGCCAAGTTACGGGATTACTCACCGATGGACTCAAGCTGGCTGATGATGACTATTTCAATACCTTGTTGCAAACTGGACTCGATCATCTGATGGTTGTGCTGCAACCCGAAAATGAGAGTGCCTGGGCTGCGTTGGACAAGGTACTGCCCGAGGATTTACATACCACTGTCCATCTGACACTCACCCCAGAGAACGCCACGGCTGCCTCTGCCCTTTTGGAGAGATTGGCCAATATGGGCGTCAACGCGCTTTCTCTCAGCGAGAGTTCTCCCGAACTCAACGAACTTTTGCAAACCACAGCTGAAGAAGCTGCCGAATTTGAACTTTCCCTGGTTTGGGATGTTCCTGTGCCTTATTCCACTGATAACCCCATTGCCTTAGAGACTGCCGAAGATGAGCCTCCCCAAGGCGCTGGACGGGCCTGGCTGTATGTCGAGCCCGATGGGGATGTACTCCCCACCCAAGGAGTCAATCAAATTATGGGGAATTTGTTACAGGATGACTGGGACAAGATAACGAATTAGAAAAGTCAATCTGACGACAAGTGCCGCGTTCTGCATATCAGAACGCGGCTTTTTTTATCTCCTTCGACGGCCGAAGATCGCTGAAAGAATTCCCCCAACTAACACAACAGGAGAACATACCATCATTGATACCCCCGCTATCAACAATCCCTTGGCAGCTTCATGCTGACTCTCAATGAAGGTCACCCGATCCCCCGCGAACAACTCATCCGGAATTACCCCATCCGCCGAGGCTTTGACACCCAAGATTGTCGTCAAGTCGCCAAAATAAAACCCCTTAAACCGTTGGGTTCCATCAGGCAGCCACTCGCCTTCTGTTTCAGCAGAGAGATTTCCAGTACCACGAAGGATCTCTTCATGCAGCGCGCCGCCCAAAGTCACATTTTCTGCACTGAGGATCAGCACTTTTTCGTCACCCATATTCAACTGCAATTCAGGCAAAATCGTCTCAACATTTTCCCAAGAGCCGCGCGGTTCATCGTCCGGATCATCAGGGTCCGCTGGAGTCACAGTCCACACTTCTAACTCATAGGCGATGAATTCTCGCACACCAGCTAATGGTTCGCCCTCTACCCTGCCAGTAATTAAGATCTCTTCACCTGCAGGCGCACTGGAAACGACCCCAGCATCCATAATTGGTATACGTTCAATGCGCCGCGCTTCCAGTTTTTGTTGGGGAGCAAGCACCAACGCAAACAATAATCCACACCCCAAAAGGGCGATTGAGCCAATCACAGCACCGAATATATTGCCAAGCCGCTCCCGCATCGCTCGAAATAAGTTCATCTCAGGCTCCTTCGTTCCTGCCAATTGAATCCACTTCGCTGGTACAATGATGCCAGTATAACCCAATTGTACCGAATTTCTTGATATGACCTTATCCACACTCGATTGGCATAAACGGTTCGAACAACAGGCGCGCTGGACGCAGGATCTGCGACGCTACTTATACCCTCGTGTTGGATTGTCCGAAGCGGAATGTATCTTAGACGTGGGATGTGGAACAGGCGCGCTTTTAGGGGAATTGAAATCTCTGAGCGATGCGCTGGTTTTCGGGATGGACATTCAGCGCGAGAGCCTGGAGTTGGCTCAAACCAATCAAGGTGTACTACTCTCTCAGGGGGATGCCCACCATCTTCCCTACCCCAAAAATAGCTTCGACATCACCCAATGCCACTTCACCCTGATGTGGGTTTCTGATCCCAAAGAAGTCCTTGACGAAATGGTGCGCGTGTCCAATACTGGCGGTGTCGTGATTGCCCTCGCCGAACCGGATTATGGTGGTCGTGTTGACTATCCCATTGAATTAGAACAAATCGGTGAATGGCAAATCGAATCACTCAAAACCCAGGGCGCTGATCCCTTTATGGGAAGAAAACTGAGTGCATTATTTAGCGGAGCTGGCCTGATAAATGTCGAGACCGGAGTCCTGGGGGCGCAATGGACGGGGACGCAATCAAAGGATGAAGTTGACCTGGAATGGGCCGTGTTGGAGTCTGATATCGAAAAGACCTTTAGGGATTTAGAATCTCTAAAGATCTTTAAAGAAATTGACAAAACTTCTCGGGAAAGGGGCGAGCGAGTGCTCTACGTGCCAACGTTTTACGCTATTGGCTGGAAACCCTGACTAGATGCCATCAATATCGCAAATTGTAAATCTCGCGGTGGCCACGCGATGCATGGTCACCAGCCAAAAATTTCTTCACTCGTTCCACCGCTTGCGAAGCATACCTTTAGGTACAGTAGCGGAACGCCTACCCAGACGCTCTGCGTCATAGGGGGGATACCATGGCAAGAACCCGATACAAAATCATTCCAGGAGACACTGCACCATATTTCTTGACTGCAACCATAGTTAACTGGCTTCCCCTTTTCAACGACCCATCCATCGCCGAGTTCATTTTTGATTCTCTTCGTTTCCTTCAAGAACATAAACGTATCACTATCTATGCCTACGTACTCATGGAAAACCATCTTCACCTGGTAACATCAGCAGAAAATTTAGGGAAGGAAATAGGCAACTTCAAATCATATACCCACATTCCGCACCTAAAAATGCATTTTTGGATAATTATGATTTTAGGCAAAAAAGGCGATTTTGAAGTGGTTCCAGGCTGTTTTCTGCATAAATCTTTGGTGATGCAGAGCTTTCAGTTCCAAAAATTGGCAACTTGCCCCATAGACTCTACTGCAGTAACTCAGGCAAAACAGAAGCGTTGAGCAACAAAAAA
>CAZLNX010000023.1:0-32981 GCA_964560795.1 uncultured Anaerolineales bacterium
ACTCTCGATGAAAATGGAAATTTGATATTAGAGACTTCGATCGATTTAGAAAATCAATAGGGGAAGAGCCATGAAACGTTTTATCATCTTTACTTTTATCTTTTTCGCCCTGACAGCTTGTACCCGCTCTTCAGGGAGCGAGGGTATGCCAACCGTTATCCCTACAGCAACCCCACTCCCCGATGATCCTATTGATCTTGCCATCGTCCAACACGCCATCCAAGAGGTGATCGACATCGAGCGCGAGACCGTGCTGGCCTTTATCGCCGCCGACACCAGCATTCAGAATATCGACATTTCCAGCGATGGCAATTGGGCCGTGGGCTGGATAATCCCTATTGACCCCGACGCTGATGAGCCGGTGCCCATCGAGCCCGGGCTGGTGCTGCTTGAAAAGGTGGGCGAAGACTGGAGAGTGTGGCTGCCAACCACCGAGGGCTGGATCGACACCCTGGAGAACATCCCCGACGAAATTCTCTCCCCCGAGCACAAGAAAATTTGGGAGCGGCGATACCAAATTCAAGTAGTCAATATTCCCACAGTCGCGCTTAGCGGATACAACCTCCCTTGGGAGGCTGGCGTTACGCGTCGCCTAACACAGAGCACCTGCCACGACCAGTACATCCCCAGTGGTAACGCGCACTTCTCCTTCGACTTCTCCACCCGTGGCGTTTTGTGGGATATCTACGCGTCCAAAGGCGGGCGCATGTGGCTGTGGAAGGATACCGTCCCCACCTGCAATGAATATACCTGCTCCGACCATCAAGCAGTGGGCAACTATGTAGTGATCAAAGACGAATCCACCGACCCAGATACGTACCAACTTTATCTGCATCTCAAACAGGGCAGCATTCCCGATGAGCTTAAAGAAAAAAATAAGATGATCGGCCAGGGTCAATTCATCGGCGTGGTGGACAACACTGGTCAGAGCTGGGGGCATCATCTTCACTTTCAGGTACAGGTGCCACTCTATGGAGAGAATTACTATTGGGGGCGGGCCATCGATATCACTTTCGATGATGTTGACATCAACGGCGGTCGGCCGCGAGTAATCAATTCCTGGTGTAATGACCAAAAGTATTGCGATGAGCCCGGGGATATCTGCAACACATTCCAAGAGCATTACACCTCGCAGAATGAGATCTCTACCGAGGAGCCGCGCAACATCTACCTTCCGCTGATCAAGAACCAGGGCAGCCCAACTCCCACAACTTCGCCCTAGGTGTGAACATGCTTATGCCCATTGAACTTTGGCTTGGATTCGTTGCTGCGACAGCGGTGTTAGTAATAACGCCGGGTCCAACTGTTCTCACGGTGATTAGTTGTTCGATTGCCTATGGGCGCCGCGCAAGCATTCCACTTGTAGCTGGTGTTGCCGTTGGTGATGTTACGTCCATCTCGCTATCCATTCTCGGGTTAGGTGCCCTGATGACTGCGTCGGCAGCTTTATTTAACATCGTCAAGTGGGTTGGGGGCTTATACATGATATATCTGGGGATCAGGCTCTTTCTGCCTAGCGAGCGTACATCCGCGGATATTAACATCTCCACGCAGGAATCCCCTTGGACATTTTTCCGCAAAACGTATATTGTCACCGCCTTTAATCCCCGGGGGATTGCGTTCTTCTTGGCCTTCCTGCCCCAATTTGTCAGTCCCAACGCCAATATTGCGCGCCAACTCTTGATTTTAGCAATTACCTTCGTTATTTTGGCGACGTCCAATGCCGCCCTTTACTCACTGTTTGCAGTAACTGCAAGTCAGAAGCTTACGTCTTCAGGCGCGCAGCGCTTCTTCAACTACGCAGGGGGGATAATCCTTATTATCGCAGCCATTTGGGCCTTGCTGGCAAAACAGCCTGCATAATTCAAATCCCAATGAAAATTGCTATCCTCACCAGTTCTTATCCCCGCTTCCCGGGTGATGGCACAGCGCCATTCATTCAATCCATTGCGGAGCATCTTGCGAAATTAGGACACGATGTAGAGATTGTCGCGCCCCACGATCCTGAGGTGAGCGAGAATAATAGATCTTATTCCGCAGCCCCCCCTACCCCCCAATACTGGGGGGAGCAGCAAGATTCATCATCAAAGGTGCTGCATGTGGAAGGGTTACCACTTGAGTATACAAAAGTAAAAGTACACCGCTTCCGTTATATCTGGCCGGAGCGCTGGCATATCATGGGGCACGCCAAATCGCTCAAAGCCGATGTGCGCCTGCGTCCCCTAGCATTTTTCTTGTTACCATTCTTCTTGGTTGGGGCTTTAATCAAATTGATGCAAGTCACACGAGAACAGAATTCACAGATCATCCATGTCAATTGGGTGCTGCCCAACGGACCTGCTGCGGCACTGGTAGCAAGAATTAGAAAGATTCCCTACGTTGTGAGTCTGCACGGATCTGACATGTACGTCGCCCAGAAAAACCCTATCTTCAGTGCAGCTGCTCAGTGGGTTTTCCGTCGTGCAGATGCGGTCACATCCTGCAGCACGCAGCTCCTTGAAGCTGCTCAAAGCCTTGATGCTCCCGACGCCAGTCATTTAATAACATGGGGCGCTGATCCCGAGAAATTCCATCCCAAGCCCCAAAATCTCGATTTGGCACGCTCCTGGGGATTTCGAGTAGATGATATCCACATCGTCACGTTAGGCAGGTTGGTCCATAAAAAAGGCTTTAATGTGCTGATTCGCGCCTTTGCCGAATTAGCATCAAGTCACCCTGGGGTCAGGCTTGTCATCGGTGGCGAGGGACCGCTGTATGCCTCATTAGAACAAATTGCGCAAAATTTCAACATACAAAGTAAAGTCATATTCCCAGGGCGTATCCCGTGGGACCAGGTCATTGATTTCTTTGCCCTGGGAGAGATATTTGTCTTACCCTCCATCCAAGATGCGCATGGGAATGTGGACGGTCTGCCAACAGTACTGTTCGAGGCATTGGCCTGTGGACTACCCGTCGTAGCCAGCAACATCGGCGGTGTACAGTTGGTAATCGAAGATGGGAAAAATGGCCTGCTTGTTCTCCCGGGCGATGGCGAAGCGCTGAAGGAGGCGTTGCAGAGGCTGTTGAAAAATACAGATGAGCGTATTCACTTAGCCCAGGCCGCACGCCAATCCGTTGTCAACGAGCATGTCTGGGATGCTGTCGCGCGCAAATTCAGCAGGATCTTCCATGACGCAATCCAGTGATTCCAGGCATACCCGTCAACGAAAAGCTGCCAAAATCCTGGCAATCCTGCGCGACTTCGTCGGGGATGATTTGGGCAATAAAACTTGCCTGGATATCGGCTGCTGGGTTGGGATCATCACAGAAATGTTAGCTAATGAATTTAGGTCCGTCGTTGGTATTGACATCAATTTCATGTCATTGCGAGTGCAGCGAAGCAATCTCCCATTGCAACAAAGTGATCGCTTCTCTCCAAATAATTCATCTCAAAATAACAGGAATAATCAGGCTCTCCTTGCTCAAGCTGATGGAAAAGCATTACCCTTCCTAGATGAGCATTTCGATGTCATCGTCTTTGCTCAAGTTTACGAACATGTTGATGATCCGGCCACCTTTGTTGCTGAGATTCAGCGGGCATTAAAGCCCAACGGGGTCGTCTTTTTCAGTGGACCGAATCGTTGGACGCTTATGGAGGAACACTATCAATTACCTCTGCTCTCCTGGCTGCCGAAGGGATTAGCAGATATTTATATGCGCGCCACCGGGCGTGGAAAAACGTACGATATTCGCCCCCTGAGTTATTGGCAGCTAAAGAGGTTATTCCATGGATTTGATATCTACGGCTATACCCCTAAGCTGCTCCACAATCCCAAACAATTCTTTGTAAACGAGCGCGTGCTGCTGAAAATTCCGCTTTGGTTGGGAAAATTACTCAGTCCCCTGGTGCCCAATTTCAATTGGATTCTGACATTCAAAGATCCTAAAGGTTTAGAAAGTGGCACAAATTCCAAATCACCACACGAAAACCTTGAAATTGGACCAAGAAATTTTCATGAAGAAACCTTTAGGGTCTCAGAGATCATCTCCGATGCCTATACGCAAGAGTATTATCTCATCGAATGTGAAGGCCACGAAGAATTCATCGCAACTCAGGGAATCACTCTCCCCCAACGCCTGTCACGCCCGTTGGAAATTGCTAACGTTCAACCCGGTCAATTCGTATTAGACATTGGCTGCGGGCGCGGCGAAATCACGCTCCGTTGTGCACAAAACGGGGCCTACACCTGGGGGTTAGATTATGCTCAGGAAGCCTTAAAACTCACAAAGCGATTGCCCGAAACATCAAAGATGGCTTATCATCAAGCCAACGCACTGTCTTTGCCCTTTGCGGCAAACAGCTTTGATTCCATCTTCATGCTAGATGTCGTCGAGCACCTGACGCCTGAAGCGCTGAGAGCATCCCTGGCCGAGGGAAATCGCGTGCTCAAACCCGGCGGGAGACTGATCGTCCATACGATGCCAAATTTGTGGTATTACCGCTTTGGGTATCCGCTCTTCCGTTTGGTGCAGCGACTTCGGGGGCAAGAGATCCCTAAAGATCCAAGATCACGTTGGGGCTTCGCGCATCTGCATGTCAACGAGCAGAATCCTCTCAAATTATGGAAAACGTTACAAGCCAGTCATTTCCACACAAAAATCTGGCTAGAATCCACGCAGAATTACATCCAAGAACCAAACAGATTGGTCAGGAGCATCATGAAATCACTGACAGTCATCCCCCCATTCAAATGGATCTTCTGCAACGACATTTTCGCCATTGGCACAAAAAGCAATTCTATTAGGAAAGCAGGAATGCATGAATAATTATTATGGTTTTTCCTAAATTCCTGGTTTCCTCATGGAAAAATTTGCTCATCAATCAGGTAACATGAACTCGAATTTATGAAGATCGCCATTGAAGCCCTGGGCATCCACGATTACGGCGGTGGGCGCACGGCCACGCTCAACCTGCTGCACAACTTGCTGGCCATCGACCAGGAAAATCAATACCTGGTCATCCTCAGCGCGCCTGAACCCGGACTTGTGGCAAGAAACCTGCAACAATGGATTGCGCCAACCCAAAACCGTTTCTTGATGCGCCTCTGGACGCAGTTGGTTTTACCGCTCAAGTTGCTGCAGTATGATCTGGTCCATTTCGCCAAGAATTTAACTGTGTTGGGAATGTCGATACCGACTGTCGTTACTATTTATGATATGACCACCCTGATCCATCCAGAGCTAATGCCCAAGGTTGATGTCTGGTATTGGCAAACTTTTCAGAATTATTCATTGAGAGAGGTTGATCAAATCATTGCCATATCCAAGACAACCAAACAGGATATTCAGATCTACTACGGTGTTGATCCTGGAAAAATCAGCGTGATCTACCCCTCGATACATTCGCGCTTTCAAGCAGCTTCCCTTGAAGCTATTCAAGAAACCCGTAAGCGCTACAACCTTCCCGATGACTATATTCTCCATGTAGGTAGGATCGATCGGAAAAATAATATCGCCTTATTGATCGAAGCCTTTGCCCATCTTCTGCGAGAGGATGATCCTGCGTATGAGGGCGCGCTGGTGATCGTCGGTGGCGAATATACCAAAACCCCCGATCACAGATTGACAGAAATCATCGCGCGCCACAACCTTTCAAAGCGGATCATCTTCGCAGGCCGCATCCCCGACCAAGATCTGCCTGCCATTTTTTCCGCTGCACAAGTCGCCGTTGTTTCATCGCACCATGAAGGGTTCGGCTTGGCAGCGGTCGAGGCTATGGCCTGCGGGACTCCGCTCATCGCCAATCGGGCAGGCGCCATCCCAGAGGTCGTAGGCGATGCCGCTTTGCTGCTCGATGAGCCAGATGTCGCGATTTTGGCGGCTGCACTCAACGATGTTCTTTCAAGCCAGGCGCTTCAAAATCAAATGAGAGCAGCCGGAATCGCGCAAGCAAGCCGTTACCAGAAAAAAGCTGATGCCGTTAAAACACTCGAAATCTACAAAAACATCATTCGTGGCAGGAGAACCTGACTTATTCATCCCATACCCGTTATAATATGTCTGCGTTTTTCAAATGCCCGGAGGGCTATCCATATGAAAAAGTTATTCGCCATTTTCATTTGTCTCAGTTTCAGCATACTCTCTATCTCTAGCGTTCTCGCCCAAGGCCCCGAAGGAGATTGGGTCAGCACGATTTCTTGTCAAAATTTAGATCAGAGCAACGCCGCTGAGATCACATTGACCTTTTACTCCACAGCTGATGGATCTGTAGCGGCAACCTACAACGACACGATCACCGCCGGAAGCAGCCGGAACTACAAAACAAACGACGAGGCACTAGGCGTCCCCGCCGACTTCTCTGGCTCTGTGGTGGTCAGTTCGTTGAAACCCGTGGTTTGCACGGTAAATACACTAAACTCTGGTACAGGGACCAGCGAAGATCCTTACCGCATTGCCAGCAGCTCCGGACTAGACGAACTGGAAGTCGCCGCAATGATTTACGCGCCCCAGGTAATGAAAACCTATTTTGGTTGGAGTTCCTATATCTCAGTGCAGAATGCCAGTGACAGCCCCACTACAGTCCAGATCACCTATAAAAATCGAGCTGGTGAAGATGTTGCAGGCGCAACAGAAACAGCCACTATCCCCGCTAACAGCAACGCACTCTTCTATCAGACAGCAAACGAAGGAATTTCCGATGAATTTATCGGCGCCGCCAAAGTGACTGCCACCAGCCCAGCGGATGCGAAAATTGCTGCAGTCGTTCACTTTTATAACGCCGGAACCGATGCGGGAACATCCCAATTCCACAGCTATAATGGCCTTAGTGGTGGGGCGACCAAACTTCATCTACCGCGCGTGGTGCGCCTCTTCTATGGGTATAACACCGGAATCACCATTCAAAATATCGGTAGTGTAGATACAACGGTCACGATCACCTTTAACTTCGATGAAAAAACGTACGTCTACAACTCAGACACAATTAGCCCAAGCACCGCCCTATTTTTGTATCTCCCTGACGTAGATGCTCTCGACGAAGTAGATTCGTTCGCTATCAGCAAGCGCTTTGGCAATGCCACTGTAGTAGCCGACAATCCCGAAGCCAGCATTGTCGGCATTGTCAACGAGGACAACCGCGGGAACACCGATCACAATGATGGCAACCCTATCCCAGAAGAACGCATCGGACAGGGCTCAACGTACAGCGCAATTCCCGCTGGGTCAGAGACCGTTCAACTATTCTTCCCCCAGGTGATGAATAATGTCGATGGAATTTTCTCGGGTGGCTTCTTCTTCTCCAATATTTCTGGGCAAGAAGGCTTCTGCGAAATCCATTTCAACGGTGTCCCGGAAGCAAAGATGGATGACTTTACCGTAAGCGCCAATGAGTCTAAATCTTACTATGCACCAAATATCGCCAATCTACCCGATGGATTCAATAGCAGCGTGCGAGTGCACTGCAATATCGAAGTTATCGGCATCCAGAATTTCGCTGCCGCGCCAGGAACCGGCAAAGTTGGAGATAGTTTTACGCAGAACAATGGGTTTAATAAGTAGCTGTAAGTAGATCTTATCTTGTCACTCTGAGGAAACGTGCCGAAGGCCTGCCTTCGGCCAGCGACCGAAGAGTCTCTTATACCAAGATTTTTAGATCCTTCGCTACGCTCAGGATGACATTGTTGAGCTGACTTCTAGCCGGATTTCCCTACACAAAGAAATGCCCTGACACATGGAAATGTCAGGGCATTTTATTTTTTGTTAGTACAATTCTTCAGCGGGATATTGAAATCCCGCCTATAGATTTCATATAGGTAGGTCAGATTTCCATACCCGACAAAGCTTTACCCCTTGAAAAAATTTGAAATAAAGAACCATAAATTGGCTGGGCGCTCGGCCAGGCGGCGCACGAAATAAGGATACCATTCCGTGCCGTAGGGAACATACACCCGCACTGGGTATCCTTCAGCTGTGAGTTGTTCCTGTAGGTCCCTACGGATTCCGTAGAGCATCTGGAATTCCAGCGCATCTTTGGGAAATTCTACTTCGGTTGCATATGCTTTCGCGTAATCGATGCGCGCTTCATCATGACTGGCGATAGCCGGTATCGGTGGAAAACGGCCGCACGCAGAAAGACGCGGCAAATCCCGTTCCATGGCACCGTCGATCAGCATTTTGGTTAGCAGATCAAAATTCGTATCTACATCTGCTTTGGCTGGGAAAGCAATATCTGCAGGCTCTTTGTAGGCACCCTTACAAAGCCGCACGCGCGCCCCCTCCGCCATCAACTGGCGGATATCCTCTTCGCTGCGGAACAAATAGGATTGGATCACAATCCCCACCGTTTCAGCATACCCTTCACTGCTCATCTTTTGGAACAGATCCAGCGTGACCTGGGTTACGGGGGAATCTTCCATATCGACACGCACAAAATTCTCGTAGGTTTTTGCCCTCTCAACAATACGGCGCAAGCTCTCCTCGCAGACCTTTTCGTCTATCAGCAGCCCTATTTGACTGAGCTTGATCGAGATACCCGACTGGACTTCAGCGCGGTTAATCTCATCGAGGATATGCAAAATTTCCTCAGTCGCCTGCCGGGCTTCATCAGCGTTAGTGACATTTTCCCCCAGGTGGTCCAATGTGGCACAGATTCCGCGAGCGTTTAGATCAATAATCGCCTGGATAGCCTCCTGGGGAGTTTCCCCAGCCACAAAACGAGAGGCAACCATCCAGGCAATTTTCCAGCGCGTCACCAGCCGACGCGCCCATTCTGCCTTCGAAAGATAGATCAACAATGAACGCAGCATAAGTCTATTCCTATTTTCTCCTACAAAATTGATAGATTTTCTCGAAACTCATCTTACACGATGGGGTAACACAATCCCAGTGCATAAGATAATTGATTTGATGGTAATTTTACACCTTAACACCCCTATGATAGAATCCACCCCATGCGTTCACGAGGAAGTTTCTCTTTACTGCGTTGGATCTCGGTTTTTCTGATCCTCTTTGCAGTGCTATTGGCGACCATCCAGGTCGCTTCATACAGCCGCACCCGGGCGGTCTTTCCTGTTGAGATGAAAATCGCCCAAATCCCGGTAGGCGGTCTGGACCGTCAAACCACGGCGCAAAGACTGCTCGAGGTGTATAACCTGCCAGTCGAACTCCATTACAACGAGAATGTCATTCACCTTGATCCTTCAGTAGTTGGGTTTGAACTCGACTTAGAAAGTATGCTGGCTGCTGCCGACTTAGAGCGCACAAAAGTTTCATTCTGGGTAGGTTTCTGGGATTATCTCTGGGGACGAAGAACCGAACCCGCCGATATACCTTTGCGCTCGTCTTTCTCTGAAGCCAGGCTGCAGGCCTACCTCACCGAAGAAATTGCCACGAGATATGATCAACCCCCCTCTGCACCGATTCCTGTAGCGGGATCATTAGATTTTCAGCCTGGAGAATTGGGTACCTCGGTCGATGTAGAGAGATCGACCCTACCCGTTGACAATGCGCTGCGCTCGACGACCTCGCGGGTGGTTTCTCTGCCCCTGGAGCGGACCTTGCCTCCGCGCCCTTCGCGCGAGAATCTCGAAATCTTACTCAAACAAACCATTGACCTGGCCGAATTCGAGGGTATTGCCGGCCTGTACATGATGGATCTGCAAACAAACCAAGAAATCCATTTCTCTCGTCAAAATAGCGCAGATGTCCCCGTTCATCCCGATGTACCCTTTACCACCGCCAGCATCATCAAGATCCCCATCCTGATCTCCACCTACAAACAGATCGATGGCACCCCTGACGTTGAAACAGCCAACCTGATCGAGAAGATGATCATCGAATCGGGCAATGAAACCGCCGACTGGCTGATGCAGCGCGAACTCGATCCTCTGCGCGCACCCTTGATAATCACCGAGGATTTGCAAGCCCTAGGGTTAGAAAACACGTTCCTGGCTGGACATTTTTATCTAGGCGCCCCAGTTCTCGACATATTCCAAACCCCTGCAAACCTGCGCACTGATGTCAACACCAACCCCGATATCTACAACCAGACTACGCCATCGGATATGGGCATGCTGTTGGAAGACCTCTATTTGTGTGCTGAAACCGGCGGCGGCTCACTGCCCGCAGTCTTCGGTGGCGAGATCGAACAAGAAGAATGCAAAAGCATGGTCACCTATCTGACCCTCAACAAGATGCCCTCGTTGCTGGAAGCTGGCATCCCCGAAGGCACCCAGATCGCTCACAAGCACGGCTGGGTCACTAACGACGGCATCATCAACCTGATCGGTGACGCGGGGATCATCTACACCATCGGTGGCGATTACGTTCTGGTGATCTTCCTTTACCACCCCGATCAGTTAATCTGGGATCCGTCATCGGCGCTTGTAGGACAGCTATCGAGGGCGGTTTATAACTACTTCAATCTACCCACTCCCTGACCCTGACGTCCAATTTAGCCTGAATCATTAGCGCCGCTTGAAATAACAGCGGCGCTATTTTTATCCCAGAAATGAAGGGTCACACCTGTCGATCGATAATATAGTTCCCCAACTCGAAGAGTGCTTCTCGCTCCACACTCTTTGGTATTTGTCCCAAAAACTCCAGACCGCGCTCGACATACCCACGTGCTTCTTCGAATGCCTGCAGGATAGCTCCACTGCTCCGAATTGCCTTCACCAAACGATCCATGCGGGCTTCATCAGCAAATTCTCCATTAAGCACTGCTTTCATATCCTCATCACCAGGGTTGCCTTCCTGATAGTAGATCGCTGGCAACGTGACTAGACCCTGGCGAAGATCGCTAGCTACGGGCTTGCCCACGGCTTTCTGTTCGCCGGTGAAATCAAGAATATCGTCCACGATCTGGAAGGCCATACCGATCTCATAACCAAACTTACGCATGGTTTCGACAGTCTCTTCACTGCATGCGCTGATCAGGGCTGCGGACTTAGTCGCCAATACGAACATCGAGGCTGTTTTGGCATAAATGCGCTGGTAATAATTTTCGCGACTGGCAATTCCCCGGCTAGTAAACATTTGCGTGATCTCACCATCAACGATGGTCGCCAGGGCCTCGGCAAAACTCTGCATCACTTCGACCGAGTCAGTTTGAGCAGCCATTTTTGCGGCGCGGGCAAAAATATAATCCCCCGCCAAAACCGTTGCAGCGGGGGACCATTGAGCGTTGACGGTGGGTATACCTCGGCGCAGCAACGAACCATCGATCAGATCATCGTGCACCAGGGTGGCGGTATGCAGCATCTCGATAGAAGCTGCTAACGTGATCAATCGTTTGGGGTCCGCGCCAAACATCCGCCCGGTGAGCAGAGTCACCGCTGGACGCACTCGTTTTCCGCCCGATGACACCAAGTGCTCTACCACGGTATGCAAATCAGGGTGATGCGCGTCAACCTGCAGGCGCATCAATTGCTCCACTTCTTGAATACCTTCTTCTACCAAACTAAAAAAGCGTGTGCTCAATCAGAATTTCTCCACTGAAATAATTTCGCGGCATTCTCTCCGGTAGCTTGAGCGATAGATCGAGGGGACTCACCACGCAATTGGGCGATCTTCTCCGAGACATAGTACACATTCGCAGGCTCATTTCGTTTGCCGCGGTACGGGTGCGGGGTCAAAAAGGGTCCATCGGTCTCGATCAGCAGCTTATCCAGCGGGGCCACAGCGACCACGTTGCGCAGTTCAGCTGCGTTTTTGAATGTCACCGGTCCAGTGATACCGATATAAAAACCGAGATCCAATGCATATTGTGCTTCAGGCTCGCTTTCCAAAAATGAATGAAAGACCCCTGGGCGTTGCGCGTCCAGATCGTCACGCATCTCTTCGATGATTTCGACAATGTCGGCGAAACAAGCCCGGTCTTTCAGGCTGGCATTGCGTGTGTGAATAATAATGGGAAGATCAACTTGCCCGGCGAGTTCTATCTGTTCCCGGAAGACGCGCTTTTGAAGACTGCGCGGCGCCCGATCGCGGTAATAATCCAAGCCGATCTCCCCAATGGCGACAACCTTGGGGTGTGCGGCCAACTGCGTCAGTGTGTCAATCGTTTGAGAGTCCCATGTTGTAGCGGAATTGGGATGCACCCCAACGGCAGCGTACACCTGGGGGTAAGCCTCGGCCAGCGCAATTGCCGCGGCGCTGGATGCTGTATCAATGCCTGGAACCAAGATCCGCTCCACCCCCGCCTCCCACGCTCGAGCCAGAACAGCATCCCTATCCTTATCGTAGCGATCAAAGTATAAATGGCAATGCGTATCGGTCAGTGTCATGTGTCAAGTCATCCAGTGCCACGTGATACCTGACACGTGACACATGATACTCTATTTGATCCCAGCAATCTTCAAGCCGTCTTGTAGAATGGCCTGTACTTTGTCCTCGTGAGTGGTTTCGCAATAAACGCGGATAATAGGCTCGGTGCCTGAGAAGCGGATCAGCAGCCAACCGTTATCCTCAAGTAGGAATTGATAGCCATCGATGGTCAGCAGACCTTCCACTTTCAAGCCTCCGATGGTTTCGGGGTTTGCATTGAGAATGCGGTCGATCTTCTCTTGGCGCTCACCTTCGAAAGGTGTATCGATGCGGTCGTAGTGATGCGCGCCGACTTTGCTGAAGAGCAGGTCGAGCATCTCGGAAGGTTTGCGTTCCAACTTGACCATCATATCCAGGAAATACAAACCAGCCAAAATACCGTCACGCTCGGGGACATTGCCGCGGAAGGCGTACCCGCCAGATTCTTCGCCACCGATCATGGCGTCGGTCTCGATCATTTTGGGCGCCACAAATTTGAAGCCTACACCAGTCTCGTGCACTTCAACTTCGTAGATATCAGCCAACTTGTTGAGCATCTTGGTGGTGGAGATAGTCTTGACAATGGGGCCGCGGTCGCCACGTACTTCTAACAGATAGTAGGCTAACAAGCCATAAGCCCGCAGCTGGTTGATGAACTCACCGTTTTCGTCACCAAAACCAACCCGGTCGGCATCGCCGTCATTGATCAGCAAAACGTCAGCGTCATACTCCGTTGTGGCGGCCAAAGCGACATCCACGTTGGGCGGGATGGGCTCGGGGCGGCTCATCTCAGGGAAGAGGGGGTGGCGGGTGTTGTGAATCTCGATGACTTCGGTCTTGCCGCCAGCCAGCAATTTAGGGAACCACCCTGCGCCATTGCCCCACATGGGCTCGATCAGGATCTTCAGGCCAGCAGCTTTGATGGGTTCTAGATCGACCAAGGTTTTGATGTGGGCAATATAATCGGGGTCGGGGTCGAAGTAGCTGATAAATCCTTGCCGGCGCGCTTCACTCAGGCGCAAGCGTTTGGCTTCAGCTTCGGTTTCGGGAATGAAGCTTTCGATTTCTTTCAACCCTTCAGGGGGGATTGCACCGCCATTCTCGTCGCGCACCTTGAACCCGTTATCATGATAAGGGTTGTGGGATGCAGTCACATTGACAGCGCCAACGGCCTTGCGGGCAACGACGGAATAAGAGATTACCGGCGTTGGGGATGATCCATCCGTCAGATAGACGCGCAAGCCATTACCAGCCAAAACTTCAGCCACCGCGGCAGCGAAGTTCTCACCATGAAAGCGTTTGTCGTGGCCTACGACCACCCATTTACCTTCATGCCCATGCTTGAGTAGATAGGATGCAAAACCTTGCGCGCAGCGGCGCACATTAGCGAATGTATAATCATCGGCGATCTTTCCTCGCCATCCGTCAGTACCAAATTTAATTGTGTGAGACATCAGTCCTCCAAAATAAATTAATAGACAATTGCCTGGGTATTATATCAAAGGGACGCCAATTTGGCGGTTGGGTCTCTAGGCAATCGGGAGTGTTGAGAAACATTGTGCGCTGGTGAATTGTCCAGTGGTAATGGAAATGGCAACGCCAGAAATTTCACCACTCCCGGACAATCTCCATGCTATAATCTGCGATCATGATTTCAGACAAAGTTTATCTCGATTATGCTGCCTCTACGCCGGTTGACACCCGGGTGATCGAGGCGATGCTGCCTCATTTCGACCAACATTTCGGCAACCCATCGTCGACGCATTTCTTCGGGCAAAAAGCGGAGAACGCTATTGAGAGTGCCCGCGAAACCATCGCTCAGGCGATCAATTGCCAGCCGCTCGAAGTAGTTTTTACTTCCTGCGGTTCAGAAAGTGACAACTTGGCTTTGCGCGGCGCGGCATGGGCTGCGCGCCAGGAGCGCGATGCAAACCATATCCTCATCAGCCCCGTGGAGCATCATGCTGTTTCCCATACAGCGCAACAGCTTGCTGATCTCTTTAGCTTCGAGTTGGAATATCTACCTATTGATGAGTATGGCAGGGTCAGCCCTGAAGCTGTCGCTGAACGCCTGCGCCCCAGCACAGCCATAGTTTCCGTAATCCATGCGAATAATGAGATCGGCACCCTCAATCCAATCATCGAAATTGGGGCAGTTTGCCGGGATAAGGGTATCCCTTTTCACACGGATTCTGTGCAAGGTGCGGCGCATCTACCCGTCGATGTTCAGGAACTTAACGTTGACTTACTAGCCATCGGCGCGCATAAATTCTACGGCCCCAAAGGTGTTGGTGCCTTATTCGTACGCGAAGGAACCAAATTGCATCCCAGCCAGACTGGCGGCTCACAAGAATTGGGCCGGCGGGCTGGAACCCAAAATACTCCGTATATTGTCGGCATGGCAAAAGCTTTCCGACTCGCCCAAGAAGAACATGATACCCGTCAAGCCCAAGCTCTGGCTATGCGTAACAGAATAATTGGGCGCATTTTGGAAGATATCCCTGATACTCAGTTGACCGGTCACCCCACAGAACGGTTACCAAACCACGCCAGCTTTGCATTCAAAGGCGTAGACGGCAACAACCTGCTGATGATGCTAGATGTGGAAGGCTTTGCCTGCTCATCTGGCTCAGCATGCAAGACTGGCAATCCCGAACCATCTGGCGTGATCACGGCCCTGGGTTTACCCCCCGAATGGGGTCTCGGCTCCCTGCGCGTCACCGTCGGCAAAGATACCGCCCCCGCAGAGGTAGATAAGTTCTTGGAAGTATTGCCAACTCTTGTGAAGCGGGTTCGAGAATTGAACCGGAGATGAACAGAGATGAACATTTAGCGATATCTAACAGGAGGGTTTCATGTATTCATCAAATTTAGATAAACTCACTGAGAGAATCATTGGTTGCGCATTCAAAGTGAGTAACTCTCTCGGGATTGGCTTTGTTGAAAAAGTATATGAAAACGCATATGCTTATGAACTTCGTCAAGATGGATTTGCAGTTCAACAACAATTTCCAATAAAAGTAGTTTACGAAGGGTTCATAGTTGGAGATTTTTTTGCGGATTTACTGATTGAAGATACAATTCTCGTTGAACTAAAAGCTGTATCCTCCTTAGACAAAAACCACGTTGCGCAATCATTAAACTATCTGCGAGCATCTGGATTAAAAACATGCCTATTGATAAATTTTGGCACACCAAAAATCCAAATCAGGAATCTCAAACCATCACCAAAATGGAAAATCAGTATTTAAAATCCCATTTATCCCCGTTCATCTTTGGTTATTTCTTATGTCAACAGTCGTAGTCGCTATGTCAGGCGGGGTGGATAGCTCGGTAACGGCAGCCTTGTTGAAAGAGCAAGGCTACAACGTTATCGGCATGATGATGCGTTTGTGGAGCGAGCCGGGCAGCGAGGCCGAGAATCGCTGCTGCACTATCGATGCGATGAACCTGGCCCGTAGGATGGCTGCGCAGCTTGAGATCCCTTTCTACGCAGTTGACGTCAAAGATGTCTTCCGCGAAACTGTCGTGCAGTACTTCATCGATGGTTACAGACAGGGAATCACACCGAATCCCTGTCTGGTTTGCAACATGCACATCCGTTGGGATTTCCTGTTGAATCGCGCCCTGGCCTTAGGGGCGGACTTCATGGCTACGGGGCATTACGCCAGGCTGCGGTCAGCGGTCAGCGGTCAGCCGCCAGCAGACTCTAGGTCAATCCAACTTTTAAAAGCCGTAGACGATCATAAAGATCAGTCGTACGTTCTTCATGTTCTAAAGCAGGACAAATTGAAACATGCGCTTTTCCCATTGGGCGATTACACCAAGCCCCAGGTGCGCGAGTTGGCCAGGAAGTTTGAGCTGCCCGTCGCCGAACGCTCGGACAGCCAGGATCTATGTTTCTTAGGGAATGGCACATATGCCGAATTCTTGGAACGCAACGCGCCGGATGTCAATCAACCGGGCGCAATGATCAACTCTAAGGGCGAAGAAATTGGTCAACATCGCGGCCTGGCCTATTACACGATCGGTCAGCGTCGAGGATTGGGCATCGCTTCCCCAGAACCCCTTTACGTGATCCAAAAGGATATCCTAAAGAACGCCATCGTCATTGGTCCAAGAGAATCTTTGGGTAGCAATCAACTCAACGCTCGCGATGTCAATTGGATCGCGGGTCAGCCCCCGAAAAAACCATTCCGTGCTCAAATAAAAATCCGCTACAAAGCCCAACCAGCCTGGGGATCTGTAACGCCCAAAGGGAATAATGGCTTTCATATTGAATTCGATGAGCAACTGCGAGATATTACGCCTGGACAGGCCGCGGTCATCTACGATAGTGACGTCTGCCTGGGAGGCGGGATCATCGCATAAGTTAAAAATTGATTGGCATCATTCGCATTATTCGCCCCATTCATTTTATGGTTTTACCAGTAATCAATCAAAATTTACTGGGAGGAGATATCAATGTCCGAAGAAAAGAAGATAACCGAGAAAGAAATGCATCGCAAATTTGCAGTCAAAGCATTCAATGACACCTGGGCTCTGCTTGACAAAGCCGATCGCACCAAAGACGAAGAATTTGAGATGATCCACACGGCACACGCATCACGCTATCATTGGGGTCAGATCGGCACACCATTGAACTTCGCTCGCGGCGACTGGCAAGTCTCCCGAGTATATGCTGTTTTGGGTTTTGGTGTGATGTCTTTCAAGTATGCAAAAAGCTGCCTCGACATATGTGAACAGAACGACATTGATGATTTCGACCTGGCTTTCGCCTACGAAGCGCTGGCGCGCGCTTCACAGGTCTCAGGGGATGTTTCTAATGCTTCAGGCTATGTCAGCCTAGCCAAATACGCCGGCGAAGAAATCAAAAAGAAAGAAGACAAAGAGTATTTCTTTTCCGAACTAAGCACAATTCCTGGTTACGAAGATTATCTTGCCACGTGGAACGACTAACTTTCAACCCGCAAAATGATATACTACGCCTATGACCCTTCCTAGCCTATTCATCGGTCTGCTTATCTCTAGTTTGTACGGCGCAGTCTTCCACTTGTGGCGCGGTGGAGGCCCTGGTCGTTTGCTACTTTACCTATTCTTAGGCTGGCTTGGCTTTTGGGGTGGACATACCCTGGGTGTCCGCTGGGGTTGGGATTTCTTCAACCTTGGACCGTTATATCTCGGCGCGGCAACGCTGGGAAGCTTGATCACCTTGGGTTTTGGCTATTGGTTGAGCCTGGTCGACATCAGTGAATCTGGAGCATAACCTCAAGCATAATCTTGGAGAAAAGGAACCTTCATGTACAGAATCGAATCATTTCTCTCAGCGCGTCTCTTCTTAGTCCCCGAACTCATCGGTGACCGCATCTATTTTGTCAGCAATCTCAGCGGGCATCTGAGTCTTTACGTAATGGATAAGGGTGGCAGTATACCTGAACCTCTTCTGCCCCCGGAGATCGCCCTACAAAATCCCCATTTGCTGGACGGCAACCTTTTCAAGGTTTTCCCCAAGCTCAATAAAATCCTATTGATGATCGATCAGGATGGAAACGAAGATTACAAGCCCATGTTCATCCCCATGGAGGGCGGTTACCCTGAACCAGCATTCTCCGAAATGTTCGATGACCACCGCTTCTTTATGACCAAAGCGCTTCCAGAAGAGAGTATCACATACTTCCGTGCAGCATCACACAAGGAATCAATCAACACAGCCATCCAGGTAGATTTTAAAACCGGAGAAATCACTAAGATCGACAGCAGCGTCTATGGCGGTTTTGTTGACTCTGCCAATAAAGAGCACAGTAAAGTCATCCTTATTGAAGGATACACCATTGGTGATCATGTGTTATCAATTTGGCAGGATGGAGAGATCAAAACGCTTTACGGAACGCCCATCGATCAGCGTGAACCAGAAGGTGAATATCCACTCAATGCAATGGGAAACAGCCATTTTGTGCGCGACGAATCAGGTTTACTACTCTTCACAACACTTTTCGAGGATACTGGTGGGTTAGCTTATTTCGATCTTGATAACCCAACCAATGTCAAACCTGTACCCATCAACGGGGTGGTTCACAAGGGGATGGGTGAATTTGAGGGAATAACTCACCTTGAAGGGGATCGCTATTTGGCACAATTTAACATCGACGGTGCCGACTGGGTCTACGAGAGCAAGTTCGATGAGGAAAACTTAGAGTTCAATCTTGAGACAGTTTTAGTTGGGCAGGGTGAAATCTCTAATGGCGTACTGGAGCATATAGGCTGGGAGAAAGCCAGCGACTCTTTCGCCTTGTCCTTCTCCACTGCTATCTCACCCACCCAAATTTATCTCATCGAAGAAACTGATCGAAGTTCTGTTGCGAAACAAACCAATGAAAAGATTTTGGCCATTCCCGAGGATTTGCTTTCCCCCGGGCAGGATGCTTCCTTCACAAGTTTTGATGGTTTGGGTATCTCCGCGCGTTTGTACATGCCCGCGGAATTCCTCGGGTTCGAAGGACCACGCCCTGTGGTTTACTACGTCCACGGGGGACCCCAAAGCCAGGAGCGCCCGGACTTCGCCTGGTTCTCTATGCCCCTGATCCAGTTCCTGACCTTAAATGGTTTTGCTGTTTTCGTGCCCAATGTGCGCGGCTCCACAGGATATGGTTTGAGCTACACGAAAAAAGTCGACCGCGATTGGGGTGGCGATGACCGGCTGGATCACGTTCATGCCATGACAGAAGTGCTCCCTAAAGATCCCCGTCTGGACACATCCAAGACCGCGGTCGTAGGTCGCTCCTATGGGGGCTATATGACCCTCACATTAGCCGCGCGCCACCCCGAACTATGGAGCGCATCCTGTGATATGTTTGGGCCGTATGATCTAATCACTTTTAGCGAGCGTATCCCTGAAACATGGAAGCCTTACTTCAAAATAGCCATCGGCGATCCCGAAATCCCCGAAGAGCACGCCAATCTGGTGGAACGTTCACCGCGCACACATATCGAAAACTTGGGCGCACCAATGTTGGTCATTCAAGGGAAGAATGATCCGCGCGTCGTTGAACAAGAATCTCGCGATTTGGTCGAGCACCTGCGCTCCATTGGTACAGAGATTGACTACCTGATGTTCGAGAACGAAGGCCACGATGTACTAAAATTCGAGAACCGAGTGACCTGTTATAACGCCATCACGAACTTTTTCAAGAAGCATTTAGAGCCGTAGAGTGGGAAGCGGATAACGTGGAGTGGAAAGCAATTGTTCGCTCCCCGCTCCACACTATCCATTCCAAAAACAATATGTCCAAACACGCAGACACCACCTTCGTCCAAGCTGGCGACATCGCCCAGATCATTGGACCGCGGGATAAAACCCTTATTGTGCAACTCAAACCAGGGCAGCACATCCAGACTCATCATGGCATGATCCAACACGATGATCTGATCGACCAGCCCTGGGGGCGCCAGGTGCTCAGCCACTTGGGCAAAAAGTTTCTTGTACTGCAACCAAACTTAAATGAACTGCTGCTCAACTTGAAGCGCGCCACAACGATCATGTATCCCAAGGATATCGGTTTCATCCTGGTCAATATGGCCATTGGCCCAGGGCAGCGTGTGATTGAAGCTGGTTCAGGTTCCGGTGCGTTTACTATCGCCCTGGCCCATACAGTCGGCCCTGATAGTCATGTTTTCAGCTACGAGGCCCGCGAAAAACGTCAGGCCGTGGCGCGGAAAAATGTAGAGCAGGTCGGCTTGATCGATCGCGTGATATTCAAGCACCGTGATATCGAAGCTGGCTTCGACGAGACCGGCGTGGATGCGCTCTTTTTAGACTTACCCAATCCCGAAGATTATTTAGGACAAGTACGCTCAGCCCTCAAGCCGGGTGGGTTCTTTGGCAGCCTGCTGCCGACCACCAATCAAGTCGGGTTGTTGTTGAGAGCGTTAGAAAACCAAAACTTCAAGTTCATCGAAGTTTGCGAGATCATGTTGCGCTATTACAACCCGGTGTCAAAGAGATTGCGTCCCGAACATCGCATGGTAGCCCATACCGGATTTCTGATCTTTGCGCGCCCCATCGATATTGCTGTAAAAACTGAAACAATTTCCCTTGAGGAAGAAGGGAGCTAAACATGCGACGAAGAAGACGATCCCCCATGCGACGCCGGCGGCCTATGGGTCCGCCGCCCCAGCATAATCGAGCGCACCGAGCGTTACAGCGCGCTCACCGTTCGATGGAAAATGCAGACTATGCCAACGCCGCTGATATATTCGAGCGATTGGCGCGCGGCGCCCACGATCGCGGCATCTTGCGCCAGGCTCCACGTTTGTACTTGCAGGCCGGGCGAGCTCACATGCTCGCTGGCAATACCGATCAAGGCGTTGATCTTCTGCGTCAGGGCCTAAACATCATTGCGGGAGCTCAACGTTGGAGCCAACTCCATCAGGTTGGATCTCGCGTTGTGGATGAACTAGAGCAATGGGGGCACTCCGACGTAGCCCAAGAATTTGATACTTGGCTAAAGGGTGTCTTACCAGAGAAACCTGAAACCTATCAAAGCGCTGGGCGTTTAAAAGGCAAACCGCAGCTTCCCATTCATTGTCCTTCCTGCGGTGGGCCTATCCGTTCCGATGATGTTGAATGGCTGGATGCCAACACAGCTGAGTGCCCCTACTGCGGCAGTGGAGTGCGCTGACCTTATCTTCGATTATGAATTTTTCAGAAGATGAAATCATCCAACGCCTGGAAAATGCGCTAGATTCTGGCAAGCCCCCTGAATCCCCTTACGCCATCACATGGACTGATGACGCGCCATCCCACGCCGCGGTGTTGATGCCCTTCATGTGCACCGAAGATGGCTGGCATCTTCTCTTCATCCGGCGGACACAGCATCCCAAAGACCGCCATGGGGGTCAGGTAGCCTTTCCAGGCGGTCGCTGCGATCCCGAGGATCCCGATGCCTATAAAGCCGCTCTGCGCGAAGCGCACGAGGAAGTTGGTTTGGACCCCCACGATGTGCGCGTTTTAGGCAAATTACGAGATATGCTGACGGTCACCAACTACCAGGTGACCCCAGTTGTTGGCACGTTTCCCTGGCCTTACACATTGCACCCGCAACCCGATGAAGTCAGCCGGATTTTTTCCATCCCCCTTGAGTGGTTAGCCGACTCGGAAAACCGTGAGACCCAATACCGCAAATTCATGAACCAGGGCGATCCACTCCCAGTGATCTACTTCAAACCTTACGATGGCGAAGTTCTTTGGGGCGCCAGCGCCCGCATGACTATGTTATTACTGGAAGCTTTAGATTTATCCAACCCCGTAGATCGCTACAAATAAATGCGTCTCTATAGTGTCGTTTTACTCTCCCCCTGCCTCACACATCCTATTGTCCCTCTCCATCCCCCACCAACTGAACAGCATCGATCTCATTCCAACCCAATCCCAATACCGATTGATCGACCGTAATTCGAACTGTATTATATGTTTGGCTGGTTTTATCAACGGCGATAGAAAGCGTATATGGACAAGGTTGATCGACCTGGGTTGGTTCTTGTTCGTATATTGTTATCGATCGCCCAAACTCACCCAATAATTCCACTTTGGCTACTTGATTAGGGTTGAAGGTTTGCACGATATTTACACCCGTGACAAAAACCGGCATCTCAAACTGCAACTCCAGCCAATCTACCGAGTCGCTACCTGAGGAAGCCCAGGCCGTTTGATAATCACCACATCGTGATGTATCTGGCACGCCGTTGGCCTGCTCGGCAGCCCATTCAGGATCCGCGTACGAGGTACTCGCCTCAGCAGTTACCGCCCATTGACGAATAGCACCTTGTAGAGCAATCTCTGGCGGCAGATCATCTGTTGATTCTTCTGTTGGAGTCGCCGAAAGGGTCACCGCGGGCTCAGATACAGCATCTTCGGAAACTGCAGCACACGCTGAGGTCAGCCAGACCAACCCCAAAAGGAGTCCGAGAGTCCTAGCAATTGATCGGTTCATCATTTTCAATTAAAGAAAAACATCCCGCAAGGAGTTCCTCACGGGATGTTTTTGCGTCAAACTTATTCGTCGCCAGCTTCGTCTTCGGCTTTGCCTTTTTCAATTACTTCAGGCTCTTCCGCACCAAGCTCGTCCTCGAGCAGTTCTTCGTCCTCAACCTCTTCTTCAACGACTGCTGTCGGCGCAACCGCAGCAACGATCATTGTTTCAGGGTCATCGTATACTGTCAGGCTTTCGGGCAGATCGAGATCCCTGACCATGATGTTATCGCCAATATTCTCCAAAATAGATGCATCAATTTCGATTTGTTCGGGGAGATCTTTCGGCAAACTCTCAATATCGAGAGCATCCAGGCCGGTCACAATCATCGCACCAAACTCACTAGCGGCAGGCACATCATCCGAAAGGATAACCAATTGTACCTGGGCGCGAACGACCTGATCCATGGCAATCACCTGGAAATCAGCGTGCAGATACTGCCGGCTAATGATTCCCTTTTGGGTTTCACGAACCAAAACAGAGTGCTCATCACCATCGATTTTCAGTGTTACAAATGTGGATGAACCAACACTTCTGAGGATCTTTGTGGTTTCACGCAAATCCAACACAATTGGGGTGGGTTCCACACCATAACCATAAACTACGGCAGGGAGTTTGCCATCACGGCGCAACTGCTTAACCTGCTTACCAATCACCTCTCGTTTCGAGGCTTCTACAACAATTTGTTCAGACATTCTATCCTTCCTCGGAGCGCCTCTCACCCAAGTATCGTGGGTTACCCTCGCCCCTCAAAAATATTTCTGCGCACCGCTTTTTGCGTCCGCATTATGCGGTATACGCAGTTCACCACAATTCTATTTTTTGCGACCTGAAATCAATTGACCGATCCAAAGCACCAAACCAATCGCCGCGCCAGCGGTCAATCCTGCCAGCATAGCCCTGGAAGTATCCAAGACGGTTTCGACATCGCCGTTGACTTCGCCAGCCAAGAGGATACCAGTTCGGATCTTATCAGCGTTCATCTCGCGGGAGACAACAGCGGCGACCTGTGAGTTCTGCACGGTAACGCCATCTGCAAAGGCAACACCTATGCCACCGTCGACAACCGTTGCAACGCTAGTTCGAGCAACGCCAATGCCACCCTGTGAAATATCCACAGTTTCGGCCTGGACTGCTCCAGCACCACCCTGCACGATAGAAACTTCTTGCGCTTCTATTTGTGCAGCACCGCCCGAGCGCAATTCAACTTCTGTTGCGTGGATGGCCTGGGCACCACTTTGCTGCAAGCGTACAAGATCGGCCTGGACATTCCCAACTTGAGCGCTGGTTATGTTGACGACCTCACCCGAAACGTCTTCAGCAATCGGATCTGTGTTTGTAACTTTTTCCTCGGTCATGATTACCTCGCAAAAAAACGCCGTCACCAAACCTTTGGCGACGACATAAACAACAGGAGAGATTTTACTGAGGTTAGGGGTATTCGTCAATGGTGAGGAAATCGCTTTCTTGGCCCACTTCTTGCAACATATCCAGCAGCACAGGAGATCACCATGAATAACCTCAACCTACCCGATATTCTTCTCGCCATGACATTGAGTCTCTTCCTAATGGGCGCCGTCACATTCATCTCTGGCATCATTGTCTTACTTACCCGTTCTATGGGGCGCGACGTGCGTGAAATCACAGCTCACACGCGGCAGTTAGCCCAAAAAGGGATCGCCCAAGAAATATCCGGTCTGGTCGGCAACGCATCGGCATTGCTAACCGCTACTGCCCAAATGGTACGAACGACAGCCGGACTGGGTGTACTCTTACTCTTCCTGGGACTAATCCAACTCGCCGGCGCTATAGGACTCGCTTTGTACTTAGTGGGAGGCTAAAAAGTATGCGCTCGTCATCAATCATCCTTGAGTTGAAAGATTTCTTCCCGGCGTCATCAGCCACCCAAACGATTCCTGCCCTCAGGCAGGATGCACTGGTTTGGGCGGCCCTTCAGGACGAAGCCCTGCGAGAGGCTGCCAAGACCGAACTTGGCACTGCTCCCGAGGCCTGGACTCCTACAAATCTTGCCTTGCTCTCCTTGGGATACAAGCTACGTGCCACAGACCTGCGCAATTCGCCCAAAAGTCTCTCAGATGATTTCGATGACCGTGCTCAAGCGGCTTATGAAAGCTTCAAATCTGGAACTTATCCTAAGCCCGAACTAAAGTTAGCTTTGTTGATCGGCCTGGCTTTGCTCGACAAGCCCGAACAGTGGGCTGATCTGGCTCAATCGACCTTGGGTAAAACTGTGTTAAGCTGTCTGTTCTCATTACTCCCCAACGTGGCCGATCTACTTGATGCGATTCCGGTAGAACATATCATTCACATACTGTTATCGCATCCACTACCCCTGGAAAAGCAGATTGATATCCTGGCGCAGCAACTGGAATCCGCGCCTGCAGATCAACGCCTTTCAATTCTCAACACCCTACAGATGCAGCGCCCAAAACTTGCCGACGCGTTAACGGCTCAACTCTCGGCTAGTTTTTCCAGTAGAGCTTCCCAGAAAAAAGTGGCCAAAAATTCCAAAGGCGTGACATCGCGGCTGACACCGCCGATCAACCAACTCCACAGTCTGGTGCAGCAAGCCGACTTCCAACAACTAGCCGCAAATCCCGAAGATGCCCGTTCTGCCTTGTCATCCGCGCAAGAGACTGTAGAACAAATTCAGATTACGCTTGCCTTCCAAGCCGCGCTGGCTGCCATCGAGGCCAAGAAGGCCAACGAGGCTATATCCATATGGAATGAAGATAGCCCCCAGCAACCTTTTGAGAATTCTGCCGATCTGGCATTAGCCCTGTTGCAGAGGGGTTTTCCCGAAGAAGCCATTGCCCTTACCAACAACCTTGATGAGCAGGCATTTTCAAAAAGCGTGACTGGATTAGTGCTCAAAGCTCGCTTGGCAGCCCACCAGCGCGACCTCTCCACAGCGCAATCCGCTGCCAAGAAAGCGCTTGAACTGCATCATTCTGAAGACACACCTGCTGTCAACGAAGATGCTCTGGCCGCGCTTCTCTTAGATTTGAATTTGCCCGCAGAGGCTACATCCCTGGCATCCCAAATTCTCGAGGCACAACCCAACAATGCCAATGCCGCACAAATCATGTCCAAGGCGCATCACCTGGCCGGCACACCCGATCAGGCCCTGACATGGTCTTCGCTGGCCGTCACCTTGGAACCTGATGTGCTGGATCACCGCCGCATGCTTGCCTCGACGCTGGAATCCCTCGAGCACTGGGAAGAAGCTCTGGCAGAGCGGAAAGCGATCCTGGCACAAGGCGAATATTTCTCTCCCCCAGACCATTACGCCTTAGCCAAATGCGCCCTGGCAACCGACCAACCTGGGCAAGCCATCGAAATTTGCAAAAATGTCCTCGAGGAAGATTCTCAAGATGGCATGGCACACTTACTCCTCGGTCAGGGTATCATGGCTTTGGGAAATTCTGAAGATGGCTTGAAACATCTACAGAAAGCTACCCAATTGGCGCCCAATCGGCCCGAACCTTGGATTGCTCTGGCCAAGGCTCATAAAATGGCAGGAAACACAAAGCAGGAAGAAAAAACGCTGCTGACCGCCTCGCGCGCCGCGGCAGAAGCACCAGAAATTCAACTGGCCTTGGGTTTTGTTTACCAAGAGCAAGACGCCCTCACCAAGGCGCTCAACGCCTTTAGAAGAGCATCAAAATTAGTAACCAACCGTCAGCCGTCCCTGTATTTCGAAATTTCGAGTGCACTGGGGGATGTATTGATCTCACTGGGAAACTTGGAAGAGGCCAACCAAGTTTTAGAAACCGCCTATCACAGTCGACCTTCCCATGCCGGCCTGGCACACGCCTATGCGAAAACCTTGCTCAAACTGGATCAACCCGAGGATGCACTACCACCTTTATCCATGGCAACGCAGCACGACCCAGAGAATCCGGAGATCAAACTTGACCTCGCCAGGGCACAACTCGCTGCGCGCACACAACTTAAACAAGCAGAATCAATCTTCCAAGAGCTACTAGAAATCGGTCATGAAACGGCTCTTGTCAGAGCACTGGTAGCCAAAACTCTTGAGATCAATGGCAAAGATCAAGAAGCCTTAGATGCCTATCACCAGTCATTGGGATCAGAACTCGCTAAAGATCCATCTTGGAATAAACAGCTTTCCATGGGATTAAGCCGGGTGGCGCTAAAACTCGATAAACCCGAGACGGCTCTGGCAGCCCTGGAAAACGCCTGGGGCAAGAATCCTGACAATCCAGATATCGCTCGAATGTTATCTGAGGTTTATAAAGCAAACAAGCTACCCAATAAAGCGCTGCAAGTTGCCAAGTCTGCGATGCAAGCCAACCTCTCCGACCTTGATATGGTGATCTGGTTTGCTGATCAGGCTCTTGAGATGGATATCCCCAAAGAAGCATTAACCGCTATCGAAAAGGGACTGATAGTAGACCCAGAAAAACCGCAGCTCCATTTGATGAAAGGGCACATCCAACTGCAGCTAGAGAACTTCCCATCTGCGGGTGAATCATTCGACCATATTCTTAGTCTAGAATATGCCACACCAGCTGATCTTGAAATCGCCGCGGAGGGATTGGTCGCCATTGGTGATTGTTCTCGGGCCGCAGCCGGCCTGGAACGCGCGGTGGTGCTATGTAAATCGAATTTTGCCAAAGGTGAGCATCACTATCTCCTGCAACTGCTCACTCGCCTGTCGCAAATTCACGATGTCAATCACGATTATCGGGCTGCTTTAGAGGTCATTGAAGAAGCGCTGCCACTCTCAGCGAACAATTCATCCCTGGAAGTGAGCAAAGCAGCTTTACTGATAAAACTCGGTGAGTTCGATCGGGCAGCAGCCTGGATCGAAGCTTCGTTGGAACATACATCCGAATCCCCCGAGTTAAATCTACAAGCCGCACGAATTCAGCGCACAAAAGGGAACCTCAATAACGCCATCTTCCATGCCCAAAAGGCAGTCGACGGTTTCGAGCAGCCCGATAAACTCGCTGCGATCATTTTGAAGGCTGAGCTAGCATTGGGCATGATGCAGCCTGACCTTTCAGAACAGGTGCTTTACAACCAATCCGCAGTCACTTCGTCACAAATCGACGAGTTGATCACCTTCCATTGTTTGAAAGGGGAACTGGCACTGGCCAAAAACGCCGAAATTGCTGCCGCGGATGCCCTGACTGCCGCATCGAAAATTGGCAGCGGTCACCCTCGCATCCTAGCACTGCGCGCCCGGCTGCACCAGCGCCAGGGAAACTCTGACGAAGCGCGCAAAGCACTGGAAAATGCCCTAATAACTTTTAGCAAATACGAAGATTCTGGGACAACGTCCCCTGAAACCCATGTAGCCATTGCAGAGGCCGCGGTCGAACTTCAAGTCTGGGATTCGGCCATATACTTGCTCAAAAGCGCCTCGAATATTGTTTCCAATGAGCCACGCCCCTTCGCCGAACTCGCCCGCGCATTGGTGCTCAGAGCCGAGTATCAGCGACTTTGTCAACTCTTACATCTAGATAATAACGGCGTTGGAGAGGCTGCCTCATCTGAGCATGCCTTTGAGAGTTTCGAGGCTGCCATTCTTTCAGCCACACAAAGCATTGATGTAATTCGTGATTCAATCATCGACACAAACTACTATCAAGATTTCCTGACCACATGGCTGGCGCGCGGGCAGGCGGTCTTCCAGCCCAGTCTCGAACATGCGCAGGCGTTGACTGATCTTCCCCCATCGCTGGAAAACAAAGCTGCTTATCTGGCTACCCTAAGAACTTGTCAGGAATTGAAACACGCAGCAAAGACAGCTTTGGCAATCTGCGAAGCCATGGAAAAAGATTCTTCTCATGCAGAGCTTTGGGGGCAGATCGCCCTTGCCCTGGTTGTCGAAAACCCCCAACTGGCATCCATAGCGGCACAAACTGCAGTAGACACTGCTATTCGTTCTACACATCCCAATTACCCAATCTTCTATGCGCTAAAAGCATTCGTTGCCCGGTTCAATGGAGAAAAGGAGATTCAGCTGCACGCCGCACAAGATTTGCTGGCTGTTTGGGGAAATGAAGCCCATTGGCACACCGTGGCCGCTGATCTTCTATTCAAAAATCTGAACGAGGACTCCGCATTGGAGCGTGCTGTCACGCATCTCGAAAAAGCTACCCAGCTAGAGCCGCTCAAGATGTCACACTACCAAAAATTAGGCGAGGTATATTTGGCAGCCCAAGATACCGATGCGGCAATCCGTGCCCTGAAACGCGCCACCAATTTAGCCCCCAAGGAATCTCAGCCCTGGTTATCGTTGGCCATAATTTATCTAGACAACGACGAATTGAAACGAGCAGAAAAATGCGCCAACAAAGCGCTCCAGCGAGACCCGAAATCCCCTGACTCTTACCTGATCCTGGCAGAAGCCGCCCTCAAGCGTGGTGTACCCAAGGATACACAGAAGCATGTCGAGAAAGTTCTCCACATGAAACCCGGATACCCGCCCGCGTTACTGCTCCAGGCGGAGGCCTTGATCTCATCGAACCAACACGCCAAAGCGCTCACTGCCCTCGAAGCTGCCACGGCGCGCATCCTACCATCCACGGACCTACTCTTGAAGACCGTGGAACTCAAGCGTCATGTGCGCGGCGAGAAAGTCGCATTGGAATCGCTCAACAACCTGGCCGTACAACACCCCGATGACCCCCAAATCTTGGTCGCCCATGCCCAGGCGCTAGCGGAATCAGGTGACCAGCAGAGTGCCATCCAGGCCGCCCAACGAGCGCTGCAACTCTCAGGAGATGAGCTTTCCACAGAAGACAAAGCCAAATTACTTCTTATCTTAGGGCGTTTGGTGCGGCGCAATGGTCAGCTTGATTTAGCCGTCGAACACCTCAGCCAGGCCATCGATCACTTGCCAGATTGGGTCGATCCCTACGTCGAGCTGGGGCGGGCCTATCACGAACGCCGGCAGTATAACCATGCCTTGCAGACTTTCCAACAAGCCATCGCCATCGCGCCCGATGATGCGCAGGCTTACTATCAGGCAGGACTGACCCTAAAAGAAACCAAAGATTACGCCAACGCCGAGTTAATGCTGCGAAAGGCTTCGCAATTGAAACCCAAAGACGTCAGCATCCAACGTCAATTGGCCGCAATCGTGACACTCAACCTGGTGCACAATCCACAAAATGTGCTCACATCATTGAAGACGCACTAAAGTGTAGACACGAGCGCAGATGCAACAAGAGAAAAATATTATGAAAACTATCCAACCCATCCCCACAGGCAAGCCCTGGCCGCGCCAATACCTTCTCGATATGCTGCACACCGCCTTGACGGTAAAGGCCTTTCGATTCGCCCGCCAGATCGCCTTATCCTGGTTGACATCCTACGAAAATGACCTCTATGTTCGCCTATTGCATGCACAAGCGCTGCTTGGCGATAACCATGGGAAACACGTTCCGGCGATGGTTGATAAGATTTGTCTGGCAGACCCCGAGTTTCTTGAAGCTCAATTACTGCGCGCCAAATTGTCGGACGCAGACGCGGTCGCGGCTAAAGGGATCAACGAGGCCCTGGGGTGCATCCAGGTCTTGGGCGGGACGCACCAATTGGAACCCAAGTTGGCTCAACCTGCCCCAACATGGGCTCAGCCCCTGAGCACAGCACGCAAGGCACTACGCCAAAGGGATTTCGACACCGTGCAAGAACAGATCAGCCTGGCGCTGGCCGCAGAGCCAATCCCTGCGCTGGTCGGCGTTACTCATTTGCAGAGTCTCTGGGCTCAAAAAGACACCCCCAAAGCCGCCATCCAGAATATCGCTGCCCATTATCACCAGCGCTGGCCGGAGTGCGTCCCTATGATGCTGCTCCTGGCAGACAGCATGATGGGTGGCGGAGAATCCGACAAAGCCGTGGGCTTGCTGCACCGCGCCGCCACCGCCGACCCCAGCGGACAAGTGGCCCGCCGCATTTGGGGGGCAGACAACCCCTACAAAACCCTGTGGCCGGAACGGATGAGTGCCGTTATCGATGTTTCTGTACCCGCCGAGGTAGCCGCGGCTTTGGGTTGGAATTTACTGCCATCGCCTGCTGAGCCACTGCCGCCCTATGTTTGGGAACGCGGTCTCGATGAAGCAGAATCCGCTGAGGAAGCAGTACTCCCATCAATGACCAGCGAACCTCCTCAGCCCCAGCACGAAGCGCCTGTCAATCCAGCCACTGTTCTCGGTCCGCAGACCGAGGAACTACTGACACGGTCAGGAGACCGATCGGAGCAAAATAGTGAGTCAGATTGGGCCTTCGAGGGTGATCCCCTCCCTGATACCGAACCGGAAATAATCGAAAATGAACTAGAGCAAGCTCGTTCAGCAGTACGAGAGTTATTGGGCAAAGATCAGCCCGACGTAGCGGAGACGCCGCGCTCCGTGGAAGACGAGATGGCAAAAATTGCCAATCGGCTTGAAGTGCCCGATGTAGCCAAATCCGACGGACGATTGCCGGTTTATGTGGTCTTTACGACCAAAGCCGGACTGAAGCGCAAATTTGGCGCGGAAAACATAGCTGCTATCGACGACGCGATGGAAAAGTTGGCACTGACCCTGCGGGAGCGACCGGGTTGGGGTTCTATCCTGGTTTATGCCGACAATGCCGCCGGAATGGCCGGATTAGGACTCAAGCCCTGTCCAAGTAACGACGCCTGGAAGTTAAAGCTGACATTGGCCGATCTGGATGATGCGCTGAAGAAAAAAGGCGCCATGATCGGCGCACTGCTGATCGTCGGCGGCCCCGAGGTGGTGCCCTACCATCACCTGCCCAACCCCACTGACGATTCCGATAGCGATGTGCCTTCCGATAACCCCTACGCCACCCGCGATGAGAATTACTTCATCCCAGAATGGCCTGTTGGGCGCATCCCCTGCGGCGCAGGCCGCGATACTAAATTCTTATTGAGCATTTTGCACGGGATCACGAAACATCACGCCGAGGCTCAGGCTCAGCGGAAGGGTTTGCTGCGGTCGATATTTGGCTGGTTCCTGACCCGTCTACTGCCCCGTCGAAAAAATCCGCAGAGTTTTGGCTATTCCGCTGAAGTCTGGCAGCGGGCAGCTCTCTCAGTTTTCCGCACCATTGGCGAACCCCGCGACATGATCACCTCGCCACCCGTGGGAGAGCACAACAAGATCCCCCAACCTGCCGCCCAATTGGGCTATTTCAACTTGCACGGTCTGATCGATGCCCCAGAGTGGTACGGCCATCGCGATCCATCCAACTACCCGAAACCCGGACTGAAGCCTCGGGACGAGGGGCCCGATTACCCCATTGCCTTGCGTCCGCAAGATGTGGTCAACGGCGGTCGCGCCCCACAGGTGGTCTTCAGTGAAGCCTGCTATGGTGCGCATATCTTCGGGCGCATAGTGGAAGAATCCCTGGCTTTGAAATTCCTGGGTTCTGGCAGCCAGGCCGTGGTCGGATCGACTGTGATCGCCTATGGTTCTGTGACCACACCGCTCAACGCGGCAGATCTGTTGGGCAAGGCTTTCTGGCAGTATCATCAAGAAGGGTTCTCTGTGGGCGAAGCTCTTCGGCGGGCCAAGATACATTTAGCCAAAGAGATGCACAAACGCCAGGGATACCTTGATGGTGAAGACCAGAAGACACTAATCTCCTTTGTGCTCTACGGTGATCCGTTGGCAAATGGGCAAAACTTCCGAAGTCTCGGAGACTTCAGAAGTTTGAGGGGAAAATCATCCAAAGAAGTCCAACGCTTCGCCGATGGCCCACCGCAGGTCAAGACCATCTGTGACCGGGCAGGCACCCCCGATGAATCTCAACCTATCCCAAAAGAAGTTATGGGACATGTCAAACGCGTTGTAGAACAGTATTTGCCCGGCATGGAGGGCGCCGATCTTTCTCTGAGTTATGAACACGCCGAATGCTGCTGTGAGGGCCATTCCTGTCCCACAGGACAGCTTGGCGCCAAATCCCGGCCAGTTGTTGACCCCCAGCGCCGCGTGGTGACTATGAGCAAAGAGACCCGTGATGCCTATCGAGTGCATCCGGCGTATGCAAGGTTGACTTTTGATGAAGCGGGGAAAATCGTTAAAGTGGCTGTATCACGATAAATCATAGTAGGCTTGTTGCTATAGCATGAGGTACCCCAAATTTAAGTATTATTTAGATTTTCGGTAGAATATCACTCCCGGCACTCCTGTGCCGGGGCAGAGAGAGTGCAAGGATGCCACTCTCTCTCTGATAAATGCAAAAACAGGGTTCCAGCAGCGCAAAATGCTGCTGGAACCCTGTTTTTGCGAAATAAATCCCCCCTTCCCAGTTCCATTAAAATTGGGGAAGGGGGGACGCGTAGCAGGGGGGATGGGTATAAAAACATGACAATTCATCCAGAATATTAAATTCGGGGTGAGTCACGTTTTGTTCAATCAATCTGGAAAAATCACAAAGCTCTAAAGTCGAGACGAAAGTTCGGACAAAATGAGATTATTTTCAGATTTAGTATGTTATTGCGAGCGCGCCTAAGGCGGGCCAGAAGTGGCAATCTCAGACTGAGCTGGAGATTGCTTCGCCCCTGATGGGGCTCGCAATAACAAAAAAGTCCGAATTATTGTCTGAAGGTCAAAAGGGTGCGTTTCAGTTTTGGGGTGAAGGTGTGGGAAAATAGGGTCATCAATG
>CAZLNX010000024.1:0-32893 GCA_964560795.1 uncultured Anaerolineales bacterium
TTTCGGCCATTTTCTGCGCACTGCTTTTACGCTCCGATCCATTATTCGCTTGCGATCTCAGAATTTTGCTGGCCTGCTGGCGAAAACCAACCGCGAATCAATCTAATACCCCATGGATGAGAAAAGTAGCCAGCACAAGGATCAGGATGCGGCCCTGTTGCAAGCGATCACAACGGTCGATGCCAATGCCGACGCAGAAGATCTTTCGCCATCGGGTGAAGATATAGATTATTCGCTGACGGAAATATCGCCAACTGCCTCACGCAAGAAGTCGATCCAGAACAGCAAGTTGAGCCAATCACAACCATTGTGCTGGCTACCAAGAGAGTGAACTTTCTTCCATGCCAGAATGAGCGCCCTCGCTCATGGAGGAGCTACTTAATTCATCCATCGGATTTCCGATAAATTCGCGGGGCATCTTGGCTTGAAAGCCTACAAAATTTGAGAGCCACAAACGTTTTTGGGTTCGAAAAAAGTGCCAGTAAACCACAAAAATGCCATCAACATTGCGTTGGTGGCATTTGCTTTTATACGATTGATAGGGGTTGGGTTCTATGATTGGTATCGTTGGTAGGTGATTGTTTCAATCCGCTTGGACGCGGCATGGGTCTTGGGGGTCTATCAAAAAAACCGCTCTTTAGCTCGCTCCAGCGATATTGTAGCACACTTTTTCGCTCGATTGTACCAGCCTTGCGAACGGTACGCGGGATGGCGGTCAGAACCCCATTTTGGGCATTTTGGTGAAGCTCTTCCCGCGAAAAAATCTCTCTTTAGCTCTTTGGAACGCATCTGTTCACTCTCGATTGCAGTTTTCGAAGGGTATTCGCCAATATGTGAAATTTCACACTTCTGGTAATGTATCGCTGGGATTTGTTTTAATCATCTTTGAAGGTTGTTTCATTGGGAGAAAACGATCAGGCCCAGGAAAATTTTGTGCTATACTAGTACTCGAGATATATTCATTAGGATGCGGAATTCTATTAGGATGATTAATTCGGGGAAGGAAAAAGCAACGTGTCTGGCCTTGGGATCGTCTCACCAACAGTTTTCGAAGGGTGGCAGCTGTAAATGACCACGATTCTTTCTTCGGATGGTTCATCAATTCCAACCCAGGCTCGATCCTTCATCAATGCTCTTGTCAGGGCGGCAAAATACCAGCGCGGCAGATTCCCACTCAACACCAGCCCATGCGCAGCTTCTATTGGTTGCAGCATAATATCTCCGGGTTCAATCTCGGGTTCTGATAATTCAATGTTCAGGCATTGCGCATTTTCTTCACTCCAGTCCGTAATTTGAACCTTTACATTTGAATCTTCTTGGAAGGTAACGCTTGGAACTGTCAGCCAGCCAAATCGAGCGTCGAAAAACGCCAGGGGAACAGAAGAAAGATACGCGGCTAGCATCCCCGCCAGCCAGACTGGACCACGTCCATATATTGCGCGTGGAGTGTCTGGCAAAATAAATTCGGGAATTCTCGATAGATCCATTGGCTGCCAGGATAAACGCTTGCCTACTGCTTTTACCTTGATGCGCGCTGCAAGTTGTCGTTCCACCAGCACAGGATAAGGCGCTTGTTGGAGATGGATTTTCTCCAAATCGGATTCCTCATAATGGCAGATTCCAGCAGTCCGGTCTAACAGAGCACCATAAACAGCACCGGTATTCCAATTATGGCGGTCAAGTTTACTGATCACACCCTGAAGGATAGGGCGAACACAAAATATTGCATCTTCCCCATCAAGGTCTGATCGTAACTCGGCGATGGGTAGGAGATCCATTTCCGCCAGTTGTCTTTCCCAAATCTCCCTATCGCTTTCAGTTCGAAATAAAAGGATGGAATGAGTGCAGGCTTTCATAATGCTGAATTGATCTCCCTGGGGACGACCGCCCACATCGACCAACAACGGCAGGTGCCGGTTATCGATGAGTGAACAGATCCTACCGACAAATTCTGGAGAGTAATCCCCTTTGTATTTTTGCCGTAGCGAACGGACATAAACATTATTGGCATGGTGATACCAATTACCCTCCCCATCAGGTTCAGCTCTGAGCAGATAATGAGAAATGCCCAATTCACACAGTTTCTGTGTCAGCAAAAAAGACAGCACCGATTTGCCACTGTGGGGCGGGCCAGCAATCAAGATTGCTGGAAGTAAATTTGTACGCATGAGAATAACCTTTCTATAATCTGATGAGTTCTTCGAACACCCTAATAGCCACACTTGGAGGCCAACCCCAAATCGTAACCTATACGTTGGATTTGTTACGCCGCCGGGGGGAAACCATCCACCAGGTAGTGATCGTTTACCTGGCTTCTTCCCATCGTTATGCCCAGGCGTACCGCCTGCTCATGGGAGAGTTTGTTGGTGATCGGTATGATGGAGAGCCATGCCATTTACGAAGCATTCCCATCCGCTTAGGTGACGATCGGCTCTCTGATGCACGTTCTCCGCAGGAGGTTGATGCTGTTTGGAAAACATTCTACCAGCTATTTTCGGAACTCAAATCTCAAGAGCAGCGAATTCATCTTAGTCTAACAGGTGGACGGCGAATCATGGCCTTATTGGCTTGCTCTGTAGGGATGCTTCATTTTGACTCTGCCGATCGCGTCTGGCACTTGTATACTCCTGAAGAGGTCGTAGAGCTAGCTTATGAAGGAGCAGTGATGCATATGCCACCCGAGGCGGGGATCGAGTTAATTGAGGTGCCATTGGTTCCATGGGGAACCTACTTCCCAGGAGTAAAATCCTTGTTGGGGCTTTCTCCACAGGATGTACGGGCGGCTCATTCAGGTTGGCTGGACGATACCGAGCGATCGCGCTGCCGTCGGGTTTGGGAATCGATTACACCTCGCCAACAAGATGCGCTGCGCGCTATCGCTGGATCTTCGACCAGAGAGCAAGCTGCCAGGATAATCAATGTTGAAATCTCGACATTGGACAATCATAAAACTGAGATCCTCCGGGCCTGCCGAATGGCATGGGCTACGGATGAGATGTTGGATATTCATTTCTTACGTCGCAAATTCAAACCCTTTCTTTTGGGGATTGGACAATTGTAGTTTGAGGTAACGATGAAGGTATCCACAGGTGTTGGGATGTTTTTAGGAAGCGGTGGGGATGGTGGTTTTGAGTGTCTATATTAAACTTCGGATCGGTGAAGAACGGCTTGTTTGGATGAGAATAGAAAAGCATAGATAAACATGATGTTAGTTAATTCAGAAGAAAAAGTACTCATAAAACGCACAAGAGAGTATTGGCAGCAATTCAATTCGGCTGATCCTTGTGGGAGTTTGACCACATATATTCACAACCTTTTACCAGGTGAAATGGCTTACGCTAAAAAACAAGACCGGTTACCTGCCAACCCATTAGAAGGGCGGGTGTTAGTACTCATGGTGGGACATTCGATTGAGCCTTTGCTACAAACCATTTGGGCCTATAAACCTACAACCATCTACCTGGTTCTAAACCAAAATTATGGCATGGCATATGGCGGCCAAACTGGGCGATCGGGCGATGACCAGTTCGACCTCATAAGTGATTTATTGGAAGAAGTTACAGAAATCGAAGCTGCCAGGCTTCGGGACGATATGGAAATTAAACGAATTGACCTCGATAATACAACGCCGCCAGCTGTTTTCCAGTCCTTTCTGGAGAGTATTGCTGATTGTGAAGATGTGATCATCGATATCACCGGTGCCAAGAAAAGCATGGTAACAGGCGCTTACCTGTATGCAGCCTTTGGCAATGTGCCCGTTTCTTACGTGGATTTTGAATATGAAGCCTACGATCCTGAATTCCGACGACCTTACGGGTTCAGTTGCATTATTCGGCCATTTGAAAATCCATACAATGTTTTTGCTTTGCGCGATTGGGAACAGATCAGTGAACTCTATAAGCAATATCGGTACAATGAAGCCCTGGTAACTTTGGAAAAAATGACTTTTGATGTTAGTGATTATTTAGCGACTATCCATGATTCAATCGAATGGGTAAAAAGTATCTTGCAATGTTATGCTCAATGGCAAGATGGGAATTACAAAAGAGCTAGAGAATTAGCTGCCAAAATAGGAAATTTCACTCCGCCAGAAGGTGTTCAACGGCTGGGCTCCGATTGGGTGCAAACGAGGGGAAATGAGTTTGTCGTCCCGACCGGTATTTATGCAGATGAATGCAAGGTCAAAATATATGCCATTGATGAAATCAACCGTATTGGGCGGCTGATCGCACTCCACCATGACTACCGCTCCGCATTTCTGCGGCTTGGTGGACTGAATGAAATCTTGCTTAACAGGCGAATAGTTAATGCTGCGCCGGATATTTCGATCAGTATCTATGATGACAAAACCCCTGCCAGAACCCGCTTCCGAAAGCTCGCAAATGGAGGCGAACTGCGAATTGCCGGGATAACCGTTCAAATAGGCACCCCCATGCACCCCTGGTGGATAGCAGGTGAAAAGGCCTACATCCAGGCTAAAAATCGCTTTGCAGGGCCTAACGGTTGGAAATCTTTCTTCGACCGGAGAAACGACCTCACCCATACTTTTGTATCTATTCCCAAAGAATGGGCAGACGATGCTTTGAACTTTGTCCAGGCCCATCTAAAAGACCTTTGGCCGGATTTGGATTTTGAAAACATAAATCTAGATACCGGTGAACTGAACTGGCCACAGGCTCTTGAATTCACTGGTTTATTTGAACATCTACCACCAAATTTGCGCAATTGATTTTCTCTGAGGAGGACAAATATGACCGATCACCCCATTAAAGATTACATCCTGGCTGCCGAGGCCGATAAAATCCAGGATTTAATTTTTCGTTCAGCCTACTTGCGGGAAGTGGTGGGCGGCAGCCAACTCCTGACACAATTTTGCAAAGAAATTCCCATCAAAATCGCCCCCGAAGTCGTTTCGGATGACGACATCATTACCAGTGATGGCGGCAGTTTCCGCATCCAATTTGACCACGAAGATGATGCCAAACGTTTTGGGGACAAACTGGCCGAACTCTACCGTCACGCCACCGGCGGCAGCCTGACGGTGACAGAGCCTATCAAGACGAATAAAAACTTCAAGGTTGCTTCCGATGCGGCCATGCTGGCTCTGCGCCAGGCCAAGCAAGACCACCAGGATAGGATTAGTGTTGAGCAGATGCCCTATATGGCCTTATGTGCTTCTTGTGGGGTAGGGTTGGCGAAAAAACACCGACCGCTCGATCTCAATCCTGAACTTGATTTAGAATCGCAATTTCTCTGCGCAAGCTGCATTGGCAAAGCCGAGGAGCGAACGAACAATCGCTTTGGCTCCTTCTTAGGCCCATTTGCACAGGATGTTGCTGGTGATTCATATCAGGATTTTAAATGGGCGAAAAGGCCTGAAGACGTAGCCTGTTTTGATAGACGTAACTATGTAGCTTACATCGTTGCCGACGGGAACAATATGGGTAAGGTTTTTAGCGCTTGCACGGATATAGACATCATGAAAAACCTTTCAGAGTCTTTATCCAAAGTTTTGAGCGAGAGTCTGGCGACGGCCACAAAGGATTTGATGAAACGTACTGGAGAAATAAAGAACGGAAAATTCCAATACCTAATTCCAACACTGCCATTAATTCTGGCTGGAGATGATTTATTTGCCCTTATTCCGGCTCCCTGGGCATTAGATTTTGCTCAGAAATTAGTGCAAAGCTATGAAGAGAAAGTGCTGTCAATCGTCCAAAAGGTTAATCATAATGAGAAGCAACCAACAATGGGGGTCGCCGTGGTGATTTGCAAAGCCAGCTACCCCTATTACCTGGCACATCGGCGCGGCGAGGAACTGCTCTCACAAGCCAAGCAGATGGGAAAGCGCTGGGGCATAGAAAATAAGGCCAATTCACGCTCGGCGATCACCTTTGAAGTCGTTTTGGGCAACCGCATCGCTGGGGCAGAAAAATCCGATACTCAAAACCGTCCCACCCTCAAGCCCTATTGGGCTGAGGGCATAGATACTCCTGGGGGCTGGGGTATCCCCTTACAAACCATCCTTGACCAGCGGTTCAAACTGGCAGATTTGGGGGTTTCCCAAAAGCGCCTGATTCAATTACGAGAATTATTCGACCGCCTGCCAGCCTCTCGCAGCGGGGAAAAAGGGCAAAAAGCATTTGATCGCTGGCAATCGGATTGTAACCAATTGCTCCAACGGGTAAAGCAGCGCTCCAGCAAACAAGGCGAGGCTTTGCAAGCTGCTGTTGATGTCCTTGGCGGGCGAGATTTATATCATTTCCAACGGGCCACCGATGAAGATGCCTGGTTCGGCCACGGTCTGCCCGATTTAGTCACCGCCTGGGAATATGCTTTCGATCTTTCAAAATCAATGACAGATTATGAAGGAGGGGAATGATGTCCCTGACACTGAAATTTCAACTTGAATTCAAGAGCGACTATCATATCGGAGCCGGGTATGGCCTGGGAACCGGGATCGATTCGGCTATTTTTCGAGATGCCGACGGTGTTCCGGGGATTCGCGGCACGGTGCTGACCGGGCTGCTGCGCGATGGGTTGTGGCAATTGCTGGAGACAAAGCCATTTGCGGCCTGGCGAGAAAAAACCTGTAAACAGGGTGGCAATGCGTCATCGTCTCAAGATTATTGCGGCCAATACCAGCAAACCGATGGAGTTGAACTATGTCCGATTTGCCTGATATTCGGTACCCCTCGGGCGCACAAACATTGGTTTGTGCGCTCTGCACGCCCAGCAGATAAAACAATAATAACTATCGGAGAGCAAAACGCAAAGCGGCAAGTTGTCCAGCGTGCCCGAATTAATCCGCGCACCCGACGGGCAGAAGATGGCAAGCTTTTTTCGCAGGAGAGCGGTTCACAAAAAGAAGTGTTTGAATTTGCCATCTATTGTGCTGCAGATGATGACAGTACCCTGGATGAGGCCGCTTTGCTGGTGGCGGCGGCTCGCAACGTGCGCGAATTAGGACGGGGCCGCAACCGCGGTTATGGCGAGTGCCGCTTCAACCTGGTTGAACTCAGCGGGATTGATCAACTTGATGACTGGCAAACTTATTTACTGACCGAACGTCTTCCTCAGCAGTGGTTCAATGGTAACCAGCCACATCCCAGAACGCCCGCAAACAAACCTCCAGAATTAGCCCGCAACATCCAGCCCGATGCCCCGCTGCGGGTGCGTTTGATCCTGCGAACCGACGAGCCCGTATTAATTTCCCAGAAAGCAGAAGCCGGCAATCAGTTCGAGAGCAAGGGTTGGATTTCCGGCCAAACCTTGCGAGGCGCGCTGGCCTGGCGGGCAGCCCGCAATTACGAATGGAACCCCACTGACCCCAATTATGGGATATTCGTGGATACCTTTCTCCAGGGGCGGGTGCAATACCCAGACCTCTACCCGGCGGCTCTTGTTGAAAATAAACGGTTGCAAACCGCCATTCCCGCTCCGCGCGACCTGCTAACTTGCAAAGTTGCTCCAGGTTTGAAAGGGCACGGGGTCTGGTTCTCAACGTTGGGTGAAGAGCATGAGAAATGCTCGTTTCACTTCGAGAATTCTGAAGAAGATAAGACATATGAAAGAACCTGCGACAGCCCGCTCAAGAGTGTGACCCAACTGTTGGTTTTGGACAACGACCGCTGGCAACAAACCGGGGAATATACCTTGGAAACTAAATCCAGTACCGAAATGCACATCGCAATTGACCCCCAAACCCGCCGGGTGAAGGAGGGCCAACTTTACGGCTATGTGACCCTGGACGCCGGTCAGTATTTTGTAGGCGAACTTCTGTGCAAAAATGCGGCCGATTGGGAGTTGCTTCAGGACTTGGCTGATCTGAAAGAAAAAGAAGCTCTGACGCTGCGGATTGGCAAAGCCAACCGCCGCGGTTATGGCAAGGTGACGGCCTGGTTTGGAGCTATCGATCAAAAAGAGCCTCATCCCTGGCGTGTCGTACATCTTAACGAACGGGTAACCGTTGGCAGCCTGGAGATGATTTTCACCTTATTGACCGATACCATCATTCAGGATCCCTGGGGTCGTTACTCGGCAGGTTTTGATTTAGACTGGCTGAAGGGAATATTTGGAGAAAATCTGAAAGAAATTGAGTGTCCACGAGCCCGCATGGGTGAACTGGATGGTTTCAACAGCCATCTGAAGCTGCCCCGCTGGCGCGATCTAGCCCTGTTGGCCGGTTCTACCGTCAAGTTGATTTTCCACCAACCGGTAGATTTACAAACCTTGGAAGACCTCGAACAAAACGGTATCGGCCTGCGCCGAAACGAAGGCTTTGGCCAGGTGGTTTTCAACCATCCCGTTTACAAACACTGCGAAAAATTGAGTTATAGATTAAAACTAGAAAAAACAATGCGACTAGCGAGAGTCACGGCAGAACCGGCATTGAAAAACTACTCCGTTACCCTTGATAAACAAAAGTGGGGCAAATGTCGCAACCCACGCTTCACAGGGGTGGCGCGCTGGCTGCACGGGCACCAAGGGCAATCGGCCGCTGATTTGAAAGCAATGCTGGATGGCTTTGGGGATCCTGATGAAGGCTTAAAAGAGACCATTGGTGATTATGGTGACCGCTCCAAACCGAACAAACTTGTGGGCACTGACGGATTGAAGCTTATTGAGAAGATGCTGCATGAAGCCGCCGAATTGGATCCTGGTGATCAAACTAAAGCCATCCAATTGCTGGCCGGAAAAGTGGCCGCAGCTGCGGATATGGACAGGAGTTAATAATGAAAGAGAATATCTACTTCACTTTGAAACTCAAGACCCGCACTGCGCTGCATTTGGGCAGCGGTGCAGGCAGTGATACCAGCGATGCCCTCATCCGCCGCGATGATAACGGCATTCCTCTGTTCCCGGCGACCTCTTTTGCCGGTGCCTTGCGCACCCTGCTCACCCGTTTGGCTCCTCGATTGGGGCTGGATGAAAACGTTTGCCAGGCAATTACGGATGAGAATGGGGAAGCAACTTGTGGTTGTCTGGTTTGTGGACTTCTGGGTGACATAACCCCGCGTGACACCAACGAGATAAAGGCTGAAGCCTCCCACCTGTTGATTTTCAATGGAAAACCCGAGGGGGATATTATTGCTAGTATTCGCGATGGCGTTGGAATCCAACGGGCAACCGGCGCTGCAGCCCGAGCCGGGGGCGTCAATTTTGATCTGGAAGTGCTTCCTCCTGAAGCGGTTTTCACCGTCCGCATGGAATTACGGGATGGCAGCCCACAACAAGAGAAACTGCTGGCTGCCGGGCTGGGTGAGTGGCAGGCTGGCCGAGGCTGGTTGGGCGGGCGGGTCAACCGCGGCTTAGGAGCTTTTCAATTGGAAACTGTTGAAGTCGGAGCCTCGGACTTTGAAAATGCCGATCAGCTTGTTGCCTATTTAAAGGAAGATAATCCATTCGAACACGCTGTCAGAGTTGATGGCTGGTTATTAAAACAGGTTGGATCAATCAAACCTGTGAATACGCAAGAAAAATATCTGCCCTATTTGGCCAGTCGCTGGCTGGAAATTGCAGGCACATTACGGGCTGATGGTCCGCTGCTGACCAATGACGCTGGTAGCGCCGATTTGAGTGGTTTCGATCACGCCCCGCTGCTGGCGAACAGCATGGATTGGCAAAACCCGGTTTTAGGTGGAGCCGGAATTCGCGGGGTGATCCGCAGCCATGCTGAACGGATCGCCCGTACCCTGGCCAGCCTGAAAGCGGAAAATGAAGATAACCCCAAAGAGGCATTCCAGAAAATTTGCCCGGCTTGCGATCCAACCGAGAACCGTCCTAGAGAAGCACTGGCAAGCTGTGATGCCTTGTTACGTGGTGATAATGATCCAGATGATCCAATGCCCAAAATCTTACCTGAAGAACAGGAAGCAACAGACGAGCATCTGTGTCTTGCCTGCCATCTCTTCGGCAGCACTCGTCGCGGCAGCCGGTTGATAGTGGAAGATGCTCCCTTCGACGAAGCCAATGGTAAGCCCATATACAAAATGTTCGACTTTCTGGCCATTGATCGCTTCACCGGAGGTGGGGCAGATCAGTTCAAATTTGATGCTCTGGCCTTGTGGAACCCGGCTTTCAAACTGCGCATACATTTGGAAAACCCAGCTTCCTGGGAGTTAGGCTGGCTTATGCTTGTGTTACGCGACCTTCAAGATGGCTGGCTGCACCTGGGAATGGGCGCGGCCAAAGGCTTTGGTAAAGTTAGGTTGGAAAAACTGAATCTTAAATTGGGTTATCTAACACCTGAAGATCTGGTCGATTTGAAAGTTGATCCTGATGGAAAGCAAACTGATAGCATTTACTCAGAGATGAATGTAACCTGGGAAAAGGCTGGTACATGGGTAAGTGATTTTCATACGCAAGGTATTGAACGAAGTAAAACGGCTGAGTACCTGCCACAATTGAAGAAAGACACTTACTTCGGCGTGGTGGATAACCTATATCCAATCAAGGTGGTGACGAAATGAGCAACCTGTTTGAAAACCTACTCGAAAAAGTTGATGAGCAACGTTTGGTGGGAGCCGAGACGCTTTCGATTCTGGCGGGTTCATGCACTCAGGATGAAGCACTTGAACTTACCAAGAAATGGCCAACCCTGAATAAAATTCCATATCGCATTTGGGAATATGCCGATTCTATACTCATCGAGAAAGATGCATTTTTTGATAAGACAAAATTCCTGATGCGCGGGCGCTTATTCGGTGAAGGCGGCGACCTGACCCTAAGACGGGATGGAGATACCTTCCGCTGGTGGTTTGTGGGTCCGGAAGGAATAACCCCGCCAAAGGTCGGAAAAATCCAGGATATTGAATCTTGGGATGATAAAACCAACCCAAAATCAAAGTTTTACCAGAACAGCGAAACCGCCCTATTGTGGGGCAGTCGGGAGAATGATGCCCAAATCATCTGGGAAGATCGGGTGGCTGGCGCAAATTTGAATTATGGGAGTTTTCCCGAGCTCAAAGATGCTGAACGTGTGGAAATTGTTTATAACACGTACAGTCGAAACGGTCATGTCGAGTTTGTGTGGTATAAGGAGTTACTCCCTGTAAAGGAGGAAAAATTACCATGAAGGGAACGATTATCAGAATCAATCATGGCATAGGAAAAGTGAAAGGGGATGACGGCAAGAATTATAAGTTTAACCGCAAAACTCGTTTTCTCTCTGGAAATGCAGACGCAGCCCAACGGTTTCAGCGCATTGAATTCGAGCCTGATGGATCGTGGATTTCAAATGTGAAACTGCTCAACGAGTTTCAGAAAACCGAACCTTCGCCCGATACTCAGGAATTTTCTCAAAAAGAAAAATATCGATTTCTCAATCCCTATAACTTTGTTCGCAATATCGAAAAACCCCGTCCCAGTGGAGAACTTTTTGGTAATGCACCACCCATACCCCATGATCGTTACACTGGACTAAGTGGCAAAATTAATTGTACGCTTGAAAACACAACCCCTTTATTCATTGCTGACAGCCATGCCATTGAAGGAAAACCAGGCGAACATCGTTTATTCCAGTTTTTCAAAGTGTGGGATGAGGACAATAATCTGGTTGAAGCCATACCTGCGACCAGTTTGCGCGGTATGGTTAGAAGTGTTTTCGAGGCCGTGACGAACTCTTGTTATGGAGTATTTGATGCTGAGCGTCAGCTTGAATACCGCAAAGAAACCCGTTATGCACTGAGTTTGAAAGCAGGCCGAGTAATTTCCTTGCCAGACAAAAAGAAGGGTATTCCGGGAAAGATACAGCTCCAAAAAGTTGCCAAAGTTGGTGCGTATTATTCTGGTGGAAAAAGTAACCGCAATCAATTAAACAAGGCATGGAAAAACGGGGATAGGGTTTGGGCGAGGATATCCAAAGGTCGTTCACCTCGTGCGTGGCAATTGGCTAAAGACCGTAAAGATATCGAGCCAGGAGGAGAGAAGAATCAAGTAGTTGAAGGTTATCTAAAAATTACAGGAAGAAATATCCCAACGAAAAAAAACGAGTATCTTTTCTATCAAAACTCAGGGGATGTTTCTTTCATTACAGAAGTAATGGATGAATACAACACTGTGACAAGGGGACAGATCGAGGCTAAGCGTTTAGAAATCTACCCTCAAGAAAAATTAAGCAAGGATGATTTGGTATGGGTTGAAGTCAGGGATGGTGAAGCGATCCGAATTTGCAATGTGAGAATTCCACGTGTCCAATATGTAAAACAACTTAAGGAATTCTTGCCAAAACACCTTCTCCACTGCAAAGAGCATCAATCACTGTGTCCAGCTTGCAGAGCATTTGGATGGGTTTATCAACCAGCAAGTGAGGAAGCGACTGAAGACATGCCAGAGATTGCTGCCTATGCTGGGCGCGTTCGTTTTAGCCACGCCATGTTGGAAAAAAACAATGGTTACTTCGATGATCTCACCCTAGCGATTTTATCAAGTCCCAAGCCGACAACCACACAATTCTATCTAATGGATGCTAAGGGAAACGCCGATAACCCAAAGGTGGACTACAATACTCACGCCGCCAAACTGCGCGGTCGCAAGTTCTACCGCCATCAGAAGCAGGCTGATCCTGGAGAATACACTCGGGCGCCTAAAGATGGAAACCCTCAGAAAGATGACCATAACCGCACTGTCCAAGGAGCGTTGAAACCAGGCGCACACTTCAGTTTTACCTTAGAATTCGAAAATTTCCAGCCTGAAGAATTAGGTGCATTGCTCTTTGCTCTAAAACTGGAAGACGGTCTCCATCATCGGCTGGGGTATGCCAAGCCCCTTGGATTTGGCTCGGTGCAAATCGCTTTAGATAAATTATCCTGGCTTGATTGGGCGACGCGCTTGAAAACACTGGAACCAAAAGATGGAGAAATCAATCTTGATCCCAACAAGTTTGAGAATTTAATAGACCAATACCAGAAGAAGATGGAAACCTTCTATGGCGAGAACTATAAACTTGTCCTCGAAGATATGCGGGCATTGCTGAGCGATCTTGTTGACCTTCCCATCCACTATCCCCGCCCCAGCAAGGCACCCGATCCAGATGGCAAAAACTTCGAGTGGTTTGTTGGTAATAAACGAGAAGGGGGAAATGCTGGCCCTCATTTGACATTGCCTCATGCGCAAGAAGACAATGAAGGTTTACCACTGGTCGATAAATTTGGGAGAATATTGGATTAGATTATCGGACAGGTTACTACCATGGAATCTGATAGTTTTAATAATTATAAGTGGTGGGATTTTATTGAAATTGGCTATGCAATACGTTATCTAGAGGATGCTCATTCCGATACTCCAATTGTTTCAAGTAGCGAGGATTTAGGCATCCTCTATTACATCTATCTCTTCAAGAGAATTCTCGATAACCAAACCAATCTTGACTTATATGAAACATATCGAGTGGCAGATCATGGTTTAAGAGCAATTGAAGAATTATTAGTAAAACAAAAAGACGAAGGCGAAATAAATGTTGGTAACACTTACGCTATGGTTAGATCAGTGGCTTATGGTATTAGAAAAAAGCTAGAAGAAGAAACAGGAAAACGATCATTATTCCCTGCAATTCCAGCTTTTCACTTACCCGTAGAAGGCCTGATTCATGACCCAGAAAACTATTTTGGAATTCAAGAAGAAGATGATTTAGAAATACCTCAATATGCCTTGGAAGATTTTTCCGATGCAGGAATTTGTTTAGCAATTGATTTGCCTGTGCCCGCGATTATCTTTGCCTACAGAGGTACTGAAGCATTAGTGTGGGCTTTTTATAAAGCAATGTTAAAGAATAATCCCTCTAGAGATCCAAAATGGCATGATCTAATCCAAAAAATGAAAGCATCTAATAAGATTGATAGTGATATTATAGGTAAACTAGATGAGATGCGTGAGGGGAGAAATAGAGTGATGCATTCGAACCCAAGAGAGCAAGAAGAATGGAATACGCAATCTGCTTTTGATGTTATTGCTAATTGTAAGGCAGTAATTTTGCGAATGTGTGAACTCCTACGATCAGAAAACCAGGTTTTCAAAGGTGTCGAAAATGAATAGCCTCCGCTCCTTCCTCAAATCCCGCTGGGATGAGATATTAGTTGTGGGTATTGCCTTACAAATCATCATCTGGGCGATTACAACTGGTGATTTGGGAATAATATTGCCTGTAATCCCCGGTATGATCGTAATGGTATTGCTGGTATATGGAATTATCGGAAGAATTTCTAAACGACGGTTATTGAAAAGTCTGGGCGATAATATCGCTTTTCAGGTAGCCAGGAAGGGTATCATTTTCACAGTAGGGAAACAAATCCATACAATCGAATATGCTATTGCACAGCAAAAGCCTGATTTCATTGCCCTGATCTGCAGTGACATTACCGAAACTGAGGCCAATGAGATCATGGCAAGATTTGGCACTGATCCAGAAAAGATACGAAAACGTTTAGTTGATCCATTTGATTTGGAAGAAGTCCGTACCACAACGCTAAACTTGATCAAGTGGCTTGGGCAAACAATGCCCAAAGACGCGATTGCGGTCGACATCACCGGAGGGATGACGACAATGTCTGTTGGGGCATTCCTGGCTGCGGATGAAAATCAGGTCGACTCGCAGTATGTGCGCTCAAATTACGGTCTGAATAATCAGCCAGTTGTTGGTTCTCAAGATGGTATTTTTATCACCCGGTACTCTCTTCCTGAAGATTCAAATAAATAAATGCTTATCCTAAATTTTGCTTATCCTTTTAGCCAAGAGCAACACCGAAAAATTGAAATGCTTACGGGTCAATTGATTAGTGATGTTTGCGAAATTCCTGTCCACTTCGACAATGAATTCCCATTCATTGATCAAATTCGGGCACTCGTTGACGGCATTGGGTTGACTCCTCATGAATGGCAAACTCAACCAATCTTGATCAACCCACCTTCATACAATTTTGCTTCAATCACTCTTTTGGTGGAATTGCATGGCCGTATGGGATATTTCCCATCGATTATTCGTATGAAACCTGTGAATGACGGGGGTATTATGTGCTTTGATGTTGAAGAAATTATCAATCTGCAAGCTATACGGAACGATGCCAGATCAGAAAGAAGGTAGGTCCAATGGGTAAACATTTCAAAGAACAATTACAAGGTTTGGTTGATCCATCTAGATCGATATTATTATTCGTAGTAGGTACTGCAGCTTTGTCATTGGGTTTTCAAGCAATTTATGATTTTGCAAACGATTTTCTATTCGATAAGAAAATATCTATGGAACAAGTGGGAGGATATTGGTTGGCAGGTGGCTTTTTCCTGCTTGCAATTCTTGCCGTAGTAGTTTCCTGGAAACGTCATAGCTCGATTGGCCATGTCGGGATTGAAATCGAAAATCAACCCAACAAACGAAGAGGCCTAATTCTTCTCGTCGGACCAACCGAAGCATCATCGCCTCATGCAATTGAATATCACAAGGGAGCCCTGGAATTTTGTTGGATCATAGCGACAACGGAGTCTCTCCACGTTGCATCTACGCTGGCAGATCGATACCGCTACTATGTCCCTTCGATATTCTGGGGTGAACCAAACTATATTGTTGACCCTGACAGGATTCAAGACACATACGATTTAGTATATCGCATAGTGGAAGTAGAAGCTGTTGAGAAGGGGCTAAACTCGAAAGAGATCATAGCGGATATTACTAGCGGTACAAAACCAATGTCTACGGGGATGGGCATTGCCTGCCTGGCAAGGGATATAGATATGGAGTATATGAAAGCTCTTAGGGACAAAGATGGCAAAGTCATACCGGAGTCGACACCCGAACCGCTTAGAATTGATACAACATTTGTCCCATCTTCAGCCCTGTAGATAGATTCCCTTTACGATGTTATTGTCTGTACTGCTCACCCTCACCCCCAGAAAACCAACCACCCTTGAAGGCTTTTACGGCCGGCAGGCACATGGTTGGTTTTTAGGCCAGGTTGAGAAATACGATCCCGCACTTTCAGCACATTTACATTTTTCGACCATTCGATTGCTCTATAAATTGGGTGAGATTGCCCCAGAATTTTGCGATGAGACCGTGAGGCAAGCCTCGCGCCTATTGCACCAATGGATTACAGACAATACAGGTATTTCGCCTGAATCACACGGTTCACCCCATTCCTTGCTCAATTTGATTCGGCAAGAATATAAAGGTCAGGTCAATAATGTTGATGGGCAAGTTTTCAGCGAATTGTTTCAAACCATCAAAGAAGATGATCCCGAATTAGCGACAATACTACAGCGCTATGCTCAACAGCGTCCTTATACAATTTCTGATCTGCTTGTGCGCAAAGGTGGACCGCGCGGCGAAAATGGTCGCATTCATATTGTTCCCGGCAACGAATGCCAGATTCGGATAACTTCGATTTATCAACCCCTCAGCGAACTTCTCCTATCCCAAATTGTCTCGCATTTACCTCAGACTTTATATCTCAGGCAAAGTGCAAAGCATATTGCAGCATTTAAGGAATTGCGACTTTCGGAAGAAAACGAATGGGATGGAGAGTCAACCTTTCAGGATATAGCACACCAAGCCAGTGGGTTTAGGGGCAAAAGCGTGACAATGGAATTCAACAGCCCAACCGCTTTTCGATCAGGGAAGGTTGATCTCACCTTGCCAACACCTGATCAGGTCTGGCGCAGCCTTTGGTGGCGATGGAACGCTTTCGCTCCTCCCGAACTAAACATAGACGCGCTCTGGCCTGATTTTGCAGGGGCTTGCCTGATTGTCAGCGACTACTGCCTGCGTTCACGAAAAGTTATATTCAAAAATGGTAGTAAAGGCGCTGCAACAGGCGCGACAGGGCAGGCAACATACCGGCTTTTGGACGAAAGGCATTGTGGTGAGTTTGCTTCCTTTCGGCCTGGTGCTGACCAGGTACTACGAACTCTGGCAGGATTTGCCCTCTATGCAGGTGTTGGTCATCACACAACCATTGGGCTTGGGCAAACTCGTTGGTTAGCGTGACATATTAGACCAAAAAGAAACAAAGGAGCAGGATTAACTTTTCCGCTCCTTTTTCCATGCCTTGAAGCCGGGTTAGTAAATATCATCTTCTAGTGTTTCGAAGTCAAAATCCACCCGATGCCTGATCGCCGCAAATCCACGGGCGCCAAGCCAGCCCCCTAAACCGCTTGCGACAAGGAAGATCGGCCCACAAATAAGCAAGTATGGTACGCCTAAGGCCACCGTCAAACCCAGCGAGGCTACTCCGACCAGTACGGCTATTAGGGCATTCACAAGAGTTGAGATAAACCAGAGTGTAATTCCTGCCTTGAAACCACTTGGTGGCCATTGAACAGCAGTATTCCCATCGGCAGCAGAGAAACGCGCTGCCAATGCACCACACCACAGGTAGAGGATGATCAGGATGGGGAAAGAGAATACCAGTGCGCTCCCAGCGGTGAAATAATGGACTGCATCCACCAGGGTGTAGGGCAGAGCCAAAGTTAATGCGGCCCGCGTGCTGGGGCTGAAACTATTCCAAAATTTGTTGAACCCAGAATTTTGTATGGTAGAAGTGATCTCGTTCATAGTTGGTTTTGGTTACTCCATATCTTGGTTTGAATAATCCTAAAATTAGTGTAATCTGCCGGATAAACATCAGCCTGTGAAAACCTCAGGTCTGGTCATCCTGCAAGAGAATGCTGACTGGCAAGATAGCTTCCGGAGATAATTCACGATACTTGGGAGGGATTTGTCCCAAGTGCCAGTTTTCTGCTGTGGCCTCACCGTAATAATAGCGCCGCCCGGTACCAGGTTCAACGATATACTCCCCTTTGAGGTGGTCTGCGCCTGCAACACCAAAAGCCAGATGCCCAGGATAATGCAATAGGACAACAGAAAACCCCAGACGAGCTATGATCGCGGAACACAAGATTGCCAGGTCTTCACAATCACCGGTTTCATCTAAGATGGTTTCGATAGGATAACGCGGCCAATCAGCATGGCCAGTGCTGTCGACATCTTTCGAATAGGGGATGCAGCTTTGTACAAACTTCATAACATTGTAGGCCTGGTTGAAAGTTGACCACGACTGCTCTGCATGCAGTGTTTGAAAAGAGATAACTAACTGATGAATTTCGGGCATATCTTTTTCTGCATAATGGTTCCAGCGCCCATTCAAGCGCGGTTGGTTTCGGTAATATGTATACCGATTCTGGCTTATTCCCAACTCGATGGCTTGCCCCAGGGCTTCACGGCCTCCCTTGGGTTTGAATTTCCAGCGGAAGGTTTTGAAGACTTTATCTAAGTTGACTGGATCAATATTCGCAGGCACTCTTGCTATTGAATCGCCATTTGCGCCGGATACGATCGAATATTTCTGCTGAATTTCTGGTGGAAGTTTCTCAAATTTCTCATTACCAGGCTGCATTAAGGCGGTCAGTGATGACAAAGGCGCAGTGTGCCTGGCTTGGGCGCAAATGACGATAAATGGATCGTGAGTATAAAACGGCTCCCACTTGATGGTTGTGCCTTGTAAATCAGGCAGCTTACAATGTTCCCACTCTGGAGTGGCGAGTAGACCATATGCACTGGTATATGAAATCCTGGCACTACCAATGGTATCGAAGTCAGGGCGCAAAAGCGGCAATGTGGTTTGCATTGTTGCTGCCAGGGGATTAGACGGCGGCTCGAATGCTTGGGCAACGGTATCATGACCTAGTACATCATCCAGTGAAAGTTCCCAAAGAGTCTGGTAAGCCAGTTGGGCTCTCGAAAGCAAATGAGATGTGATCTCATCTACTTCGATATCCCGCCAGCGATCACAATAAGCAGGCAACTCAAAAATGTCGACAACCCACTCATCCAGCCCCGGATACCAGTTTTCGAAGCTCCACGCTGCAAATGGCTGGTTTACTACAGGGATACGGAAAATCTTATGCCAGTGATTATCTTCATCTCCCAGAGGGAACTCTCCCCAATTCGCTTTGAACATTCCCCGGGCCAATTCGAATTGTTCAAAAAAACTTTGGTAGTCAGCAATTCCCTGGTCTATTAGATCGATCCAGTTTTGCAGAGCTTTGACTACCTGCTTCAATGCCTGTTCGTGAATGTTAATGCCGACTCGCTTCCAAAGGAGGTGGGTGATAGCTTGTTTTAAATTGCGCAACTTTTGGATTTGATGGGCATAGTTGCGGTAATAATGTAATAGCAGTACCCATTGGCGCAAGAAGGCTGGCAAAATGCGAATTAGCCGTGGGACTGGTGGTGCATCAGCTAGAATGATCTCTATCTGTTGGATGATTTCAATATATTTTGCTTCTAATAAAGCCTGTTTTTCAGGAAGGGTATCCACGATTTCTATAAGACTGTTTCGTGTTTTCTGAAACTCTTCCCGCAGGAGATCTAAAGTCGCATGGGCATTTTTGATTCCGCTGGGGTAGAGGTCAGGTTGTACGGGAAGGCGGTCGATTGTATATTGCAAGGTGCCCCGCGTGCGGTTTTGGAATTCTTCCGCATTCTTTTGTACTGCATCGATTACAACAGGGAGAGTTTTTTTGCAAAATACTGCCCAGGTATCCTCGAGTTGTTTGGCCCAGGGTGTTTGCTCAAAATGCTCAAAATCCAACGGGGATAGATCAAACCCGGTTAGGATGGCAGCCATTTCGAGGTCTTCCGGGTTTACTCTAACCTGGCCTAAGGCAGGCGGCATTGGCGAGGCTAATTGAGCAAACCATTCGCGTGTTTCGCCTACTTGGGTAAGCACCCCCCTGGCCTCCCTGGCAGCGATTTGCTGATCCGCGTTATTTACCAGAATCTTCTCGTCAAGAAATTCGCAGACGACTTTTTGGGCACAAGCATTCTGTAGTGATTGGGGATCGTATACCAGAGCCGATACACCCAGGCTGTTATAAAAGCTCTGACTTTCGAAAATTTCATTCTCATCGTGGTAGCGAGTAATTTGCCGGGAGACGCCATTTTGCAAGAGAGCCAGCAGGCTATTGCCAATCATCGTTTGCATCTCAGCCTTATCTTTGACCATATACGTGCCCTCTTTATGCTTATCAAAGATGAAGATGATAGGCATCCAGGGGGCAATGTGGGGAAACCCCATCAGGTTTTGGATCTGCGGCCGGGTTTTCGATTCGAAGTGTAAGAATTGATCGAGTTCGTCCAAAAAGGTGCTAACCTGAATTTGGTTGTCGCTCATCGAGATTGCAGAATCAGTTGGGAACGAAGCAACATTGCATAAAACGTGCGCAAATACCATTGGATGATCTTGGGCAATCTGTTGGAGAAGTGCCAGCCATGGAATCACCATACCAGCTGCGCAAGGGTTACTGGCGTCTGCCAGTATATATATATGCAGCGGAACATCATAAACCTGCCCCCATCCCGCTTGCAATAATCGTTCGTGCGTTCGCATGGCATAAATGATCTTTTCCAGTTCTGTCTTAATCATCTGGGCATTTCGGACATAGTTTTGGAACGCGATAGAACGCAGCTCTAGAGTGTCAGTTTGCTCAGCTAGATCGCTGGGCATTATTACACCCTCAGAAAGGGATCCCAATTGGGTATGTGAACCGGTTTCACCTGGTATAGCCTGTAAAAATTCGGTTACTATCCCTCGCCTTTTGTCGCTGCGCAGATAGATCTGCTGGATAGATTGGATCGCCTGAGAAGAAAAATTATCCAGGCTGATAAAAATACTTGGAACTGGAGCGTTATCGTTTGATAGATGCATTTGTCTGGCCATAATTTCATTCTTGATCGTAGGAAAAGTTGGGCAGAGGTTAGCAAACACCCTCCTCTGCCCTGAATTGGTAATTACCCAATTTTGCCCAAGCGCCGCTGCATATTTTTGAAGGCCTGGATTTCCTTCTCGAATTGTTTGCGCAGGGAATCTTCTGAATTCATTCGGGATATGGCTTGCTGGTGGTCGCGAATAGCTTCATCCAGTTTCGCAATGGCAGCTTTGTTGCCCATAGTTCGCACTTCTTTATCTACCAATTGATCCACCTTGCGCACCCAATCGTCGCGGTGGGAAAAGGCATTTTCGGCGTTCTCCCGTCCCTGACCGAGGCGGTATTCCCGGGTCGGCGAAATATTGTGCTGGGCGTAGCGGCCTTCCGGATCATAGTAGTACCAGGTCCCGACCTGGATGACGTAGTCGAAGGCCAACCCGATGGCGAACGTTTCGCGATTTTGCTTGCCTTGTTCAGGCATCAGGTCTTGCACATAATCCATGCCAGGGAGCACATGCAGAGGATCAATACCCTGGCGCTTGCGGTCATAAATGCTTTTATATTCATCCATGCCCCGGATCAGGAAAGCCGGTAACCCGTGCTGGATGCGCACAACATCGATGCGGTCGCGGAAACCGGTGGTCTTGATCTCGTACAGGGCACCATTGCGATATGAGTCTGGAAGTAAGGAATGATCCTCGTCTTCCACACCGATCAGACTTTTGCCCTCAATGTCTGACAGCCCGCGATCTTTATCATACTGCCAGAAGGGATGGCAGTATTCCACTAGGTGATTGATATATTCCTCGATCAAAACCTGCGGATCAACTCCTCGTTTGTCAGCGAGCACTTTCAAGGCATCCAGTAGAGATGTAGCATCAAGATCGCTGCTAAAAAATTCGCCGGCGTAAGCAACTGCTTCGGATTTCAGCGACTCGCCCAGCCATGCTACAAAATTGTCCAACGTATCGGTCACTCGGGCTGGGACCATGTTTTGAAATACTGAAGTTGGGGCAATATGCACTGATTGTTCGCGGTAGTAAGCTGGGAAATCAACTTCGATCTCTTGCAGGAATTCATACCCTCGTGCTTCGATTTCGGTCTTGTTGACCTGCCGATCCGAGGTAGTTTGAAGTTCGCTGGCAGTCTGGCGTAGTTGAACAATCGCGCTGTTCAACCGGGTTTTCGATGTGCTGGCCAGGGAGGCCATCTGGTCGTAAAGACCGTACGCATGCTGTTGAGCAGCCAGGTGGATGGCAACTTCATTGATTCGGTGCATCGCTGCCAGGCAGTCCCTTTTATATAAAGCAAATTTCTTCTTCCAGCCCTTGGAATTTACCATGCGTTCAAATGCATCCTCGGGGCCATCATCCAGTTTGCGCAGTGCTTCCCGGGTTTTCTCAAAATCCTTTCGCGCCAGGTCTATTTCGCTTTGGGTGAGGCCTTGCTGCCCAATGCGGGTTTTTAAACCATCTAGGGAGAGCACATTTGGGTCGATCATCCCAGATGGTGCCTGATCGAGCAGGGTATCCAAAACCGCATCAGCAAACGCCAGTCCGTTGATGGCAGCAACTTTGGTGATCTCTTGATCAAATGCTGTTTTCATTGCAGACAATTTTTTCTGGTTATTCTTCTCGAGCTTATCGATCTCCGAACGGCGTGCCACCTGATTTTGGGTTTCTTGTGCGTCGATTTGGGCAATCGCAGCGGCAACCGAATCAGCCTTGTTGATTGATGTCTCGTAATGCATTTTGATGCGGGTGTTTTCCATCAAGGCAGCCAGCAAATCGGTATCACGCAGTTTCGACTGGGAAAGCATCGTTGAAGTAGCGACTTCTACCTGATGGGGGTCAGGTTTTGCCAATAGACCATCTTCCAGCAATGATCTCCCTAAGCGGTTGGCACAGTAACTTTGCAAGCGCTCCTTGGGATATACCAGCGAGGCAGCCGCCAGTGAACTAAAGTTTCTGCGTGCGCCCTCGAATAGATCACCCAGGGCGTGCACATTAGCGGTGAACCCGCGGATGGCGCCTGCAATCGATGAACCAGTGTCCATAAAGATGGCCTGGGCTATCATGGTATAGACATCGTCTGTGGCATTCAGGCGATACCCTGCCTGATTTTCAATATCAACGACGAAGCGGTAATCAAAGGGCGGCGCGTGAATATCAAGTGGCGCTCCTTCAGGATACTGTATGCCCCAAAATGGGTTATCTGCCAGGTAGTTATCCTCACGGAACCAGGCATAAGTATTGGCGCGGATTTTTTCCTTTTGGGTTTGCACCTCGCTTTGCATGGCTTTATCAATCACTGGGGGCATGATACTTACGCTGATCATGGATGGATTTTTGCCTTGCAGCAGGTGACGGCAGATGTAGGCCACATCGAAAGCCATCGAGCTGCCCGTGCCGCCGCAGGGGGAGAAGACCAATACTACCCGGCAGCCATTCTCCACAGAGAAGTTAGTTTGCGGGTTGGATTTCGCCTCAGTAGCACGGATATTTTCGATCTCGAATAGCGCTTCAGTCGCGGCTCGCAAACGATCGATGAAAGCCATACCGCGGGTGCGGTCATTAAACATACGGAACAGCGCCAGTCGCCCAACCAAGCGCATTTGCTGGGGCGCACCACCCCCAGCTAACATTCCCGCTCGGACGTTCGCTGTTTCAGGCCACCAGGCTTTGATAGATGGGTAATTGATGATGTTTTTGATCACCGATGCTGGATTTAGCCCGGAGAGTTCCACGCGTTCCTGGTTGGAAAACCAGGGCCGCGCCAGGGGGTCGATATCCGTATCGATATCGATCCACAAGAAACGCAAGATGGGGATGGATCCATATGCGCGATGCAGAAGCTTCTTCAATCGCCAGCCTACCTGTCCGGCGCTCGTACCGAGGAAAATAAATAATGTGGGTTGAAAACGAATTTGTGTAGTCATCTTTTTCTATAGGCTCCTAGAATTCGAGGTCAGCAATGTATTTGAATTGGCAATCACCGACCTGGTAAATGGTATGTTCTTCTAATGGGAGAGGACTTGTGTATGTCTGATATCCTCTCAATACGGGTTCATTTGGCAAAATTGCCAGTCTAACTTCGTCGGTATCGCCTAGTTCTGCCAGGATTGCCAGGTGTTCACTGGCAACCGACTCATAGGGAAGTACCACATCACAATTTCTATCTTTGCCGATTTTGACCTCCGTTTTGTCTAATCCTGTCAAATTGACCTGATATTCGATTTGCGCTGTCGCAGCCAGCCAGTGGATCAGCGTACCGCAGACTACAGGTGGCTTTGAGCGTTGGTGTAATTTCTTTGCCATACTTGCTGTGATCATACCTGCGACCAGAAGACCCAGACCTAAGAAAATGATAGGTCTGCGACAGGTTTGCCAGATTCCTGGAATGGTTATGGCAATTATCTGCTCTTGGTGTGGAGTGATCAACAGCTCTGGTCGGGCTGGGCCGACCAGCATTTCGATATTTTCTTCATATTTCATGAAGGAAGATCGTGCATTCATCTCGAAATGAAACTCTTGTGTGCCAGGAGATACCGTCAGAGTCGAAATCTCTTGCTCTTGCGCGCCCAGCCAGCCAAGTTTTACAGGAAGAGTTTCATCACTTAGACTGCTGGAGTGGAAAGTAAGCATTACTGAATAAGTCTGCTGGAGCGAACAGCTTGCAGTAGTGGAAGTCATAGCACGCTCAATAACTAGAATAGGTGTGATAAATTCAATCACGAGCGGCACCTGATCATTGACCAAATCAACATCATCTGTTGCCGCAAATATCAGGAAACCGTCCCATGTACCCGGTTGAAGTTTGGTAGACGTTTCCAGATAAATGGTTTTTTGATAGGGGGAATTAGGGGGTACTTCGATGGGCACATTGTTGTGGATATTAATTCCAGGCATGTTTTCAAGATGGCCCATGAGGGTGGTCATTTGATGAGAATGAGATTCAACATTGATCATCACCGGAATAAGATCTCCAGGTTGGGGTATTTCTATAATGACCGGATCATCCGTCGGACCTATTCCAACCTTTGCATCTTGGATAACTAATTTCCCGATTATCCGGGAATTAAAATTCGCCTGGATAGTTTCTGAAACTTCAATTCCTCGATAGACCAGATCGCGAGGAATATAGTTGATTTTGTAAGCACTATTTTCTTTTGGTAAATAGGTTCCCGAAAAATACTTATCCTCTCTTGTCAGCGGAATCCGGTCTGTTTTGCCAGATGGCGCAGTGACGAATGCGTCCATACCACCTTCAAGAAACTCAGTCTGATAATCTCCCTGCAGAACAACTTTCAATGGAATTGGCTTTGACCGAATGGCATATTCCTGATTCTTGGGTTGCTCAACAGCGAAGGTTGGAAATGGGATCACTTCCACTTGAGTTGATGCTTGTATGGGAACTAACCCTTTTACGCCTGTGACAGATATCTGATAGAGCCCTTCAATTGTTGGATTGGAATAGATGCGCGAATAGTGGCCATCACCTGCTATCAAATCACCATGGGTTCCATCATCATAGAGGGCATCGATGCTTTCCGATGTTCCATCAGGCAGTTTGATCTCTGCCATAAAACTAGCCTCGCCAATAACCTTTGAAACCTGTCCATCGGACAGCTCTTCATACATCGAGGCACTGATCAGCATAGGGCTTCCCTGGGGATGAAGGCCGCCCGGCGGATGCAGCCTGACCCGCAGGCGAGAGTGCAAAATTGCATGTACCTGCACCGGGGTCGAATCTAAAAACTGAAACGTCCATTTCCCACCAGGAGGATGCTCAACTGTAATGGCGACGAAATGAGCATCAGACAAGAAGCGGAAGGATATTTTCGCATTGTCATCATTTACCGGGCTCCCATCGGGTGCGATCAATTGAATATCATCATAATCAGACTGGCTGGCAATAAAGGTTACTTTTTGAATATATGGGACCAGGTTAGGTGATAACCATATATCTACACTGCCATCATCTTCTAGTTGATGGTTCTTAACCACCGTGCGATCTTTGAGTTCGCCAAAGATTTGCAAATAGCTGTCAAAAAGATTATCTGCTGTTCTGGCGGGGAATACTTTTCCACCGGTTTCGCCTGTAAGTTGATTCAAGAAACTTGTCTGGCTGTAAGGCGTTAGGGCTACCGTATAAATTGGAACACCCAGCCCCACAGCTTTCTCAATAGCTTCACGTTCATACGCTGCATAGGGTTTTTCTATTTCAGGTTTGCCATCTGTCAGGAGAATGACAACTGTTCGAGAATGATCAGTATCGGAATCACGCAAGATGGCTTCTGCCATGCTAAATGCGTCCAGCACATTGGTATACCCCTCTGGCACTATCGGTTGGATGGATTCGATAATATCGCTCTTGGTTTGAGCATTATCGATAGTTGTGAGAACAGGCAACAGCAGGGAGCTTTGCGATGCAAAACGTATCACGCCCACTTGATCACCTTCATCCAACGCTGACACAAATAGACGGATAGCAGTGTAGCGCAAGGCTAAACGATCATTATCAGCCATGCTCCCAGAATCATCGATCAAAAACAGAACTGTTACATTATGGGGAGGCGCTTCGGCGCTCACTTGGGCCGGAACTCCTTCCAATGCAAGCAAAATCACGAATGTGATGAGAATCTTAGATATGGTAGAGAAAATTTTGTTCCTGGTCATAGTCAGCTCCAATTCCTTGAACTATGACCAAGTGTATAACCCCCTAAAGATGGTTCCCTTAGAGAATCTTAGGGAATTTTTCGGATCAATGGCTGGGTGAGAAGATGGAAAGCCAGGGTTTCCTTTTGCTTGGCCTTGCTTTGTTTCTCCCCATTGAAAGAAGACATAATTTTGCGAAAATGCTTCAAGATAATTGGATCTTCACCAAGATAGTGTTCCAATTTCATCTCCCCAGCTAGTAAACCGTTTACCCCGATCTTCTCATAGAGTTCGGATATTTTCCCATATACCCAACCTTGAGAAAGCACCAATTCATCAGACATTTCGGTTCTTTCCATACTGAAGATGAATGCCAACCGGGCTGTATTGGCAAGATCAGCGCTCAGCCCTGGGATGGTGTCTTGTCCTTCGATGATTACCCTGGGACGCGGCAAAGGGATATGACTATCGCCAAGGAAATCCTCTGCTTTGGGAGTCAAAATCCAATCTCCATCTGCAGCTACATCCACAGCCCAGTTGAGCGAAAAGCGGATATCACCTTTGATCAAGTAACCGCGTACCAAAGGATGGCCAACAAAATAAGTGATCTCTGGCAGTTCCCACACCGAAGTAAACAAGATTTTTGGTCTGTTGGGATGTTCTGCGATTAGATCGAGCAATCCTTCTACCCATTTTAGGTCACGGTAAATTTCAGCATCGAGAATGATCATATCGATGCGCGTATATTTATCTCGCAATAAGCTTATCAATTCTGCATCTGTAGCAACATCAGCAACCACTCTTGTTCTCCAGTCGCGGGCCAAAATCAGCGACATCCAGTTACGAGAAAAATAATCATCTTCCAGAATTACTGCGTTGACTTCATTGACCATAGTTTCATCCTCTGTCTGTTCTAATCGGCATATAGATTATATCGCTATCTGACGTTTATTTCGGACAAAACACACCGGGTCATGAGGAATTTCCCATAAAAACCAACACACCTAACATTATCTTTGGTGGATTTCTCCAAGGGCCAGTATCCTTTGAAACAACCAAAGGAGAAACAGGAAATGAAACCCACCCGGAAATTTAGTGAGCACGCTATTCGAAGAACAGTGCAGCGCAATGTCACCCCTAAAGAAGTGGATTTTATTATCCGCCATGGGGAACGACTTCATCGGGCCGGCGCGGTATTCTACTATCTGCGGGAATGCGATCTCAAAGAGGAGCAGCACAAAGATGACGACATCACCAGATTGATAGGCACAGCAGTGGTGCTATCGAAAGATAGCAAAACCGTGCTGACCGTCTGGCGCAACAGAAAAAATGGCCTACATCACATCCGCAGAAAGCGGAAACGTTCTCACCCTCAATGGATTGCGCGTTATGAATAATCAATCACCAATTTCCAGGCAACGTAGCTTCTTTCAAAAACTTTGGGATTTCCCCAACGCACCTGAGCATTATATTGTTTACACCGATGGATCCATTCGACCAGATCAACAGAGCAGCGCGGTTGCTGCTATTGTGCAAAACAAATACGGCAAGATCTTACACTGGTGGGCACGCAGGGCAGGTCCGCTGACAAACAATGAAGCTGAATATGCCGCAGTAATCTTTGCACTAGAAAACTTATTACGGCTTCGTCCGCTAGAAGTGGATGTATTCACCGATAGCCGCCTGATCGTCGATCAGATGCAGGGTTTGGCCACGGCCAGAGCGCCGGGATTACAAAAGGCGTTTCACCGCTTGCGAAATCTGATATTCGAGTTTGACCGGGTTAGCTTTCACCACATCCCCCGCGAGCGCAACCGCCTGGCAGATGCCCTGGCTAACGATGTGGTAGATCAATATCTTCCAGGAGCTGGATAAGATGAATAAAGAGATGTATTTCAGAAAACCTTATTTGTGGCCTGTGGGAGATGGCGGCATGATTGAACCAAACCGGGTTGTGGCAGCCGGACGTTGGAGCTCCGCCCCCATCCGCCGGTCTGCCCGGCAAGCAAAGCACGATGGCAGGCTGATCGACCTTACCTATGGAAAAGCCTGCATTTGGGTTTTGTATTTAGATAGTGGGCACCTGGTATTAGCATCTCAGCCAATGCCGGTGGCTTCCATTGATATTGACGAATCTTTTAATGATGAGGAGGATACACCACCATGGGAATGAACCGAAAACTCATGGAACAAATTTCAGCCCCCGAAAACTTACTATTAGCCTGGCGCAGTATCCGCGGCAATATCCCTAAACACCGCCGTGATCGCTCTGCTGGGCCTGATGGAATTTCCATCTCTGACTATGAAGAGAACCTGACGACTGAACTGAATATTTTGAGTGAAGCTCTCGTAAACGGTCGTTACCGTCCTCACCCGCCTACAACGTACAAGATAGCTAAGCCAACAGGTGGCAAACGGGAAATTGCGGTTCTCAATGTGACCGACAGAGTAGCTCAGCGAGCTGCGCAGCAAGTTTTGGAACCCCTGTGGGAACCCACGTTTCTTGGTTGCAGCTTTGGTTTTCGCCCTGGCCTGTCTATCCACGATGCGATTGGCTGCGCGCAATCTCTCCGCATGCAAGATCAGCCCTGGATCGTCGATGGGGATATCAGCAATTGTTTCCCGTCCCTGGATCACGAACTTCTTCTCACCCAAATCCGCCGCCAGGTGGGAGATCAACGCGTCCTCCACCTGATTCAGTCTTGGTTGGATATTGGCGTATTGGGGTCAGGACCACCCCAAGAAGACGAAGGGTTTTTAGAAAAAGCGCAAAACATGACTGGCCTGGTGCAGCAAGGTACCCAGTGGGTACTCAACCAGGCAATAGAAGGCAACGCCAATTACCCCGCGGGTAACTATGAGTATGCCCGCTATGAGCTTCCTGATGCCCAGGCGGATGGGAGTGAGCGCTTCCCAGGTTCCTCTTTCAGCCAAAAAGCAATCACCCGCCAGATGGCAACCAATGGTATATGGCTTGGGGCAGGCTGGGTGCGTAGAAATGCAGGACGATGGGGAAAATCTGCCATGGATTTTGCCAAATCACCAGCGGGCAGGCGGCTGCTCAGAAAAAGCGTGCTGGCATCATCAGCTTTGGCAGGTGTGGCCGTGGCTGGGGCGGCAGCGGCCTATGTTCTCAACCGGCAATCCGGCCCCGCGCCTGCCGGTGTGGTTCAGGGTAGCCCAATTTCACCCTTGTTTGCCAACATATACCTGCACCTGTTTGATGTGATGATGACCAAGCGAGGCCATGCCCTGGTGCGCTATGCAGACGATTGGGTGGCGCTGTCACCTTCTCGGCGAGAAGCAGAAAAAGCGTATAAAGACGCCGAATGCGCCTTGAATCGTTTGCGCTTACAGCTCAACCCTGAAAAAACGCATATTCGTCACCCGGACGAGAAAGTGAAATGGCTTGGCGGCGTAATCCGCTAGCGGGAGCGACAACGTATGTCCACACTGTATATTACCGAACAAGGCGCACAGGTTCACAAGAAGGGGGGCAGGTTGGTTGTCAAACAGGGTGAGGATATCCTGGATGACATTCCCCTGATCAAAATTGACCGCCTGGTACTGATGGGCTCTGGGGTTGGCGTGACCACGCCTGCTTTACACGCCCTGGTGAGAAATAACATCGATGTTTTGTACACCACCGGGCGGGGCGGCTTTGTGTCGAGAGTCGTAGGCCGCGAGCATAAGCACAGCCGGCTGCGCCACGCTCAAGCCCATGCTGTCAGCGACCCAGACCTGGCCTTGGAGGTTGCCAAAAGCATCGTACAGGGGAAGGTCAATAACCAGCGCGTGCTGGTGCAGCGACACGCCGAAGGCGGCCGCTGGGCAAAAAGAGCACTAGAAAACATGAACCGCATGCGCAAGCGAGTGGAGTCGGCACGAACGTTGGATGAAGTGCGCGGCCTGGAAGGCATGGCAGCGAAAGAATTTTTCGCCCTGCTTCGCAGGCTGATCCAGCCACCCAGGGATGGCCGCACATGGGGGTTCGATCGCCGTGAATACTACCCTCCACCTGACCCGGTGAACGCGCTGCTTTCCTTTGGGTACACACTTTTGCTCAACGACCTGATCGCTGCCTGCCAGACTTCTGGTTTGGACCCCGACATGGGCTTCTTCCATGCCATGGGATACGGCAAACCCAGCATGGCCCTGGATCTAGAAGAAGAATTTCGGCCAATAATTGTCGATTCGATTGTCCTGATGGCTGTAAATCGGCCACTCTTTGGTCTGGGAGATTTTGAAACCGGCCGCCCTCGAGGACAGAAAAACTCCAACGGTCAGGACCAACCCAAAACCCCGATCCTTTTGCAAGACCAGGCTCGGAAACGCTTCATCAGCCTCTATGAAACGCGCATCAACGAGCAAATCTATTACCCACCCCTGGGGGAGACCACATCGTACCGGCGCATCTTCGAATTGCAGGCCTACCAGATGGCCCGGCTCATTCTGGGAGAAGAACCGGAATATACCCCCTTAGTCGTCAGATAATGAAGAAACAGTTCGTACTCATCTCCTATGATATCAGTGACGATAAACGCCGCCTGAAAATTATGAAGGCGCTGGAAGATCATGGGCGGCGAGTGCAGTACAGTGTTTTCGAATGTCACCTGCGTACCAAGGAAATCGAGCAACTGAAAAACCGTCTATCCTCTCTGGTTAACCCCAAAGATTGGGACAGCATCCGCTTCTACTACCTGTGCGTCGATGATGTGCTGCGCACTGAAATCATCGGCAGAGGCGAGGTAACCAAAGATCCCCATTTTTATCTGCGTTGAATTCGATGTGTAGCTACACCCCCAACTTCCTACCAATTGAGGTGATTTTCAACCTGTTGTGTGTCTGCCGCAGCATAACGGCATCAACCACACAATCCATCCGGCGGGCAATGTATCGACGGGGTTTGTATTTTGGAACCTATGATATGGTACCGGACTTCGGTTTTTGGATCAATCTGTGCAAGGCCGCTGCCTTATTAGATGAAGGGCAACCACCCCGGCCAACCTTACTTGCGCCCGATTGGCTGGCATTATCCTGGTACGAGCAGTTTTCTTCGCTGATTGAAGCCTGGAAACGAATGCCCGCCCATGCCGGGATTCGTTTCATCCGCTCCCAATTGTTTCCGCTGTTGCTGGAAGACGCACAAATCACCACCAGCTACCAGCGTGAGTTGGCCGGCCTGGAGGCCCTGGGTATCTGTGAGGGGGATTCTCTTACCTTATGGGGTTTTGAGTTCTTGAACGGGACAAAAATTAAATGCACTGACACCCCAGCGAAACCGTGGCAAGTGCGCGATGGCGAGTTGCACGTTCCCTATCCTCCAGATTGGAATATGCTTTGGGAGCTTGAGAATTACCTGACGCCCATTGACCCAGGTATTTACGCATTGGATGACAAGGCTTTGCGCAGTGCGGCCCAGGGTGCCAGAAATAGCCCGGGGGATTTCTTGCAGCTTTTAACAGAAGGATTGGGAGAGTCCCCGTCCAGAGATTTGATCCAGCGTTTTCAAGTCCAGCCGACCCTCAAGGTGCTCCCTGGATTGGTGCTGGAATTCAGTTCCTTGGAAGAGCTGGCCCAACTGCGCCAGAATGCTTCGATGCGAAAATCTCTCTCCTCTGTTCTATCCCCCCACCATGTATATGTCGATACCTGGCAGTCAGAGCGTGTGCTGCACCGTATGCAGCGCTGCGGGTTGCTATCGAGCAATGACATTAGCAACTATTACCAGGATTATCGTACGACCCAAACCAATGTGTCGATCAGCGAAAAAGCGTATTTGCTAAGTATCATGATGATCGCTGACGGGATGGGTGTTCCCCTGGCTGCACCCCTTGGGTTGTTTGCCAGGCTGACCGAAGGGCTGCCTCTTTCCTTGAGGGCTGCTGCTGCACGTAAAGCGGATACCGTTCTCAGAGAGCTGGTTCCCCAGGCTCCCTGGGTGCCGGAGACAGAACTACCCCCCATCCCCGATGCGCAAACGATCCAATGGATAGAAGACGCGCTACAGAAAGGGCAATCCATCGATATCCTGTACCAAATAGCCGGCCCGTACCAACCCGATCACCGCCGGGTAACGCCGTTATCGATCGAACAGCGCGGGCTGCGTTTTTATCTGATCGGCTACTGCCATAACCGCCGCGCCAAGCGTACCTTTCGGATCGATCGGTTACAATGGATAGATGAACCTCCACAATCATGAACCGTTGGTGTGCATTCTTTCACATATAGGCGCATACCCTTCGCAAATTACAATCAAGAGTGAACAACTGCGTTCCAAGGAGCTAAAGAGAGCTATTTTCGCGGGCAGAGCTTCACCAAAATGCCCGAAATGGGGTTCTGACCGCCATCCCGCGTACCGTTCGCAAGGTTGGTACAATCGAGCGCAAAAGTGTGCTACAATATCGATGGAACGAGCTAAAGAGCGGTTTTTTTGATGCTCCCCCAATACCTATGCCGCGCTCAAGCGGATTGAAACTTAACAATTCTAGTCCCACCTGCCGGGATGGAGGCCCCCCCCAGACCCTAGGCCGCGCGCC
>CAZLNX010000025.1:0-32722 GCA_964560795.1 uncultured Anaerolineales bacterium
TTTTACCATATGCGAAACGATTCCCGAAGATGTCAAAAATCACGGTTCTAATATAAAAAAATAAATGTTACAATTCCCGCCGACAACCCAAACAAATCCTGGAGGATTATTATGTCAGAAAACAAACCTGTTGGGGAAGAAAGAAAAGTCGAATTTCTAAGTGGGGCAGCTATCGATGGCGCCCCATTGTCATATATGGTAGTGCTGGCCGCTGTCGTGGTTGCACTGTCATTTTTCCCCATGTCTGCCATCTTGGCAATTGGGGGTAGCTTCCCTATGAGCCAGGGAGTCCTAGGATTGGTTGGCTGGGTGCTTGGGCCCATCGCAGGTGCGATATCATCTGGTATCGGCGCGCTGATTGGCATTTTCCTGGCCCCCCACACAGCCGGGATTCCTTTCATCCGTATCTGGGGATCCGTGCTCACCTCATTCGCTGCCGGGGCAATGGTGCTTGGCATCAAGCGTAAAGGCTGGTGGTTTTGGGTATGGTTGTACGCTGTGCTCTCATTCTTATATTTCATTGGACGCGCAATTTTCATCAATGGTGTCGGTTTATGGCCAGCAATTGCCAATTCATTTGTCGATTGGTCTGCCCTAATCCTCTTCGCATTGCCTACTCGCACATTATTCGCCAAGTGGATTAACAGTGATAAATGGGGGCATGTTCTCGCTGGCTTAGGGTTGGGGACATGGACCACATTTGGTTTAACCCACGCTTGCTTGGCAGCGATCACCTATCATATGTTCAACTGGACTGAAGAAGTATTTATTATGCTGATTCCGCTGATCCCCTTCGAGAACCTGATGCGCTCAATTATCGCTATGGTCATCGGTGGTGGTGTAATTGCCGGATTACGAGCTATCGGGCTAATAAAACCAGAAAATGCCATATACTAAAAACTAACAGATCTCTAAGGCGATATCTATCTTCAGGGTGGTAAAATCCGCCCGATTTTGGAGATGTTGGGCTCTTTTGGGTACAAACCAAAAGAGCCTTTATTTTGTCTCACAGGAAACAGGAATGTAACCATTTATCCGCAATCTAATCTAATATGACGCGTGTCATATGGCTAATGGTTGGCGACATCTCACCAAAATCCATTCGGTGCATATAATCAGCCATAATTATGAAAGTAGATGGCTGTAAGGAGAAATTCGACAATGAATAACGCTTACTTCAACCTCCATAAGGAGGTTTTTTGCTGTGAATAGAGGTAACCAAATACCCATCATCCAAATGCGGGATGTAGTTAAGTCTTACTCCACAGGAGATGGGCCTTTTATCGCTTTGGACAACATCAGCATGGATGTGTTCGAGAGCGAATTCCTGGGGATCACCGGGAAATCGGGAGCTGGGAAGACAACCTTGCTTAACATGATCTCCGGGGTTAGTGAGTTAACATCGGGCGAAGTGCTATTTCATCACCAAGACGAGGAGATCTCCGTTCACGGTATGGACGAAGACGCTTTAGCCGTTTGGCGTGGTCGGAACGTAGGGATCGTGTACCAATCTTTTGAGCTGATACCCACACTCAACCTGGTTGAGAACGTCATGCTCCCTCAAGATTTTTCTGGCATTTACCATCCCACAATCAGCAAAGAGCGCGCCCTGGAATTGCTAGAGTTGGTCGACATTGTCGAACACGCCTATAAGATACCTGCCCATATTTCCGGTGGTCAGAAACAGCGTGTGGCCATCACCCGCGCTCTGGTCAATGATCCCCCACTAATCATCGCCGACGAGCCCACTGGTAACCTGGACACCGTCACCGCGGAGACGATCTTCCAAATCTTTGAGAAATTAGTCGCTCAAGGCAAAACCATCATAATGGTCACCCACGATGAGAGTCTAGCCCCTCGCTTTTCACGGCGATTGAAAATTGTCGATGGCGTCATCAATTCGCTTTCAGCTGGGGAGCATTCGGACAAACCCCAAGGCAAAGATTCATCAGAAATAAGCATCGTCTCCGGAGAGAATCCCTTTGGCGAGATTGCAAATCCCAATGGTAGCGATAAATCTAAGAATGCTGCCCCAGCAATTCGGCTGGAAAATGTATTCAAGACCTACGAAAACGCCGCAGGAAAGTTTACTGCGCTGAAAGGCGTCGACCTGCAATTTGAATATGGCCAATTTATTTCTATCGTTGGTAAATCGGGTTGCGGGAAATCAACCCTATTAAATATGATCACCGGAATCGACCACCCAACATCGGGCAAAGTACTCGTTGGCGGAGATGACATCTATAAGATGACCGAAAGCCAGCGAGCGTTGTGGCGCGGCAAGAACATGGGCGTTGTCTTCCAATTCTTTCAACTTCTACCGACGCTGACGCTGCTCGAAAACGTCATGCTGCCCATGGATTACTGCAATGTCTATTCCTTTCGAGAGCGACCAGAAAAAGCCTTGGAACTTCTTGAAATGGTTGGCCTCGCAGAACAAGCCCACAAGCTCCCTGGAAATGTATCCAGCGGACAGCAACAAAGCGCGGCCATCGCCCGAGCGTTGGCTACCGATCCCCCGATCATCCTGGCAGACGAGCCAACAGGAAATCTAGACTCGCGCTCTGCGGATGTCATTCTCAACCTTTTTGAGAAGTTAGCCCGTGATGGCAAGACCATCCTGATCGTCACCCATGATCCATCGCTAACTAAGCGCACCGATAAAACCATCATTCTCTCCGATGGAGAGGTCATCGATCAAAGCGTAGTATCCGCTTTACCATACTTGGACCACCCCCAAATGTTGTCCGCCACGCAGAATTCTAAAAAGCGCATTTTTTCTCCAGGGTCTACGGTCATCCACCAGGGGGATCAGGTCGATCATTTCTATATGGTAGTCAATGGTGAAGTGGATATCCTGATCAATACACAAATCCCCGAAACCCGAGTCGCCCGCCTGGGACCCGGTCAGTTCTTCGGTGAAGTCGAATTAATCCAATGTAGAACTTCTATCGCAAGTGTACGTGTCAGTTCAAAAGAACCAACAGAACTGTTCATGATCTCAAAGGATGAATTTATTTCTTTGATAGGTACTTCTCCAATGATGAAGGACGCATTGGATAAAGTAGCTCAATTTCGCATTGATGAAAACCAGGCGCTGATAAAGAAACTGTAAAAAAATGAAAAGAAAAGCAAATTTAGTCAAACCCAGGTGGAGCAAGGTATTCTCCGACCTGTGGGATAACAAACTTCGCACCTTGCTGGTTGTAGCATCGATTGCCGTAGGTGTGTTCTCCGTGGGCACTATCGTGAATGCCTATGTAATCTTGTCACAGGATATCGGCATCACATATACTGCCAAGAATCCAGCCAACATCGACATCACAACGGATCCTTTCCATGAAGACATCGTCCGTTCAGTAGAGAAAAATCCCGATGTGATCGATGCGGAAGGCAGGCAAGTTGTAGAGGTGCGCGCCAGCAGCGACGGCGCAGCCTGGCAAGGGATTCGGCTCATCGGTGTGAAAGATTTCGAGGCATCTGCGATAAACCTGCTCTCCCCAATTGAAGGCACCTCAACCCCCGACCGCCGTGAGATGTTGGTCAGTGATGATTTCTTGAACAGCACCGGCTTTCAGGTTGGCGACATGATAGAAATCGAAATGCCAGACGGCACCACAAACACGTTGCCGCTGGTCGGCCTGGTGTCGGATCAAGTCACCAATGGTGGAGATTTCATGGGCGGCGCCAGCGGTTATGTCACTTTGGATACGCTGGAATGGTTGGGCAGCGGGGATTATTTCAACCACATCTACGTGCGCGTGAGTGGTGACTCCAATAGCGAAGATCATATCGAGAGCGTTGCCACAGAGATCGAAGACAAAATCGAACGCAACAACCTGCAGATATACCGCACGAATATCCAAGAGTCAAATCAACATCCATTGGGGTCTATTGTCCTGGCTCTCTTGGGTGTCATGGGAGCACTTGGTGCTTTGATCCTGATTCTAAGCAGTTCATTGATCGTCAATACACTCAATGCCCTGCTTACTCAACACTTGCGCCAGATCGGTGTAATGAAGCTGGTCGGCGCCCGCAGCACTCAGATTTTGGGGATGTACCTGATCTTGATCCTGGCATATGGCGCGATTGCTTTGGCCATGGCCTTGCCACTAAGCGGAGTGGCAGGCTATTCCTTCGCAGAATTCATCACCGGCTTCATCAACGCAGATTTGCGTGGCTTTCGGGTGGTTCCGCTGGCTATTATCCTCCAGGTGGTGATCGCCTTACTGATCCCCCTAATTGCCGGATTTGTCCCGGTGAACAGCGGCTCGAAGATCAACGTGCGGCGGGCGATCAGCAACGACCGCCCAGGCGCACAATCTACAGGCGCCAGTTGGCTGAGTCGAATCTCTGAATGGGTCAAGTGGCTATCACGACCGATCCTGCTTTCTTTCCGCAATACCTTCCGCCGCAAGAGTCGCCTGATACTGACAATTTTTACACTCACCATTGCGGGTGCAATCTTCATTGGCGTATTCAACGTGCGCTCATCCATGGATCATTTCATGGACCAAATTGCCGAGCACTTCAAAGCAGATATCACCTTGGGATTCAGCCAGCCATATCCAGTTTCCAGAATCGAACAAGCTGTGCTGCCGGTACCGGGTGTTTCAGACATGGAGGGCTGGGGCGCGGCCAGTGTAGATGTTCTTGCTCCCGATGATACCGTCCTCGAAACCATCAACATCATGGCTCCCCCAGCAGACACCAATCTGGTTAATCCTGACATGATCGCTGGTCGCTGGATTCTCCCCGGCGAACGGAAAGCCTTGGTGGTGTCCGACTCACTCTATGAGCTTTACCCAAACTTGCAGCCCGGAGATACCATCCGTGTCGAAACTCCTGACGATCAAGAGGAGGAGTGGACCATCGTAGGCGTATTCCGTTTCACCGATTCAATGGATGACACCCTGGCCTATGCTGATTACGAATTTATCTCATACGAACTTGGTATGCCCAATCAGGCACTCACCTATCGCGTGGTTACTGACGAGCACAGTATCGAACAGCAGGAACAAGTTAGCATAACCTTGGACAAATATCTGCGCGACCGCAATTTTATGGTCAACGAGGTTGAAGTTGGTTCAGTCACCCGTGAGCAAAGCGCCAAAGGGATCAACATCTTAATCATCTTCTTGCTGTTGATGGCCTTACTGACTGCCTTTGTAGGCAGCATCGGCCTGACCGGAACCATGGGCATGAACGTTCTTGAGCGCACGCGTGAGATCGGCGTGATGCGCGCCATCGGCGCAGTGGATCGCGAGATCATCAAATCCGTAGTAATCGAAGGTGGCTTCATCGGCGTGATCACCTGGTTCTTTGCCGGGATTCTCTCCTTCCCCATCAGCCACTTCTTGCTAAAAATCGTCAGCGAGGCCATGATGGGCTCTCCTATGCCCCTGACATTCACCTATCAAGGATTCTTGATCTGGTTAGCAGCGGTATTAGTACTTTCGGTTGTCGCCAGCATCCTACCCGCTCGTAACGCTGCCAGCCTTACCATTCGAGAAGTATTAGCATACGAATAAAGAACTAGAGATAAATGCGATAAACAGGGATTTAAGTATTTTATCTTCGTTCATCTCTGTCGCTATGCGTGCCTCCGGCAATTTCCGGTTCTTTTCCCTTGACACATTCTCTACAACGACTTAGAATTCGGCCCAATATGCAAAACCATAACTCTGTCCGCTTTTTTAGCCACTATTATTTTTACGGGTCCCAAACCAAGGACGCCGTTGGTGGTGCTTAAGTAGACAAGAGAAATTCAAGTGTCAAACTGAGAAGCGAGGCCCAACGGCCTCGCTTTTTTGTTACCCTTACTCCAGTGTAAAAGGAGATTTAGATGTCAGTTCGAGGAATTCGCGGCGCCACTATTGCCAGCATAGATCAAGAAGAGGCTATCCTGTCGGCCACACGCGAGTTATTGGAAGCCATCTTAGACGCAAACCCTGCCCTGACGCAGGAGGATATTGCCAGCGCCATGTTCACCGTCACCAATGACCTAAGCGCTGCATACCCCGCAAAAGCCGCGCGCCAGCTTGGATGGTCAGAAACACCCCTGATGTGCGCCCGCGAAATACCCGTTCCGGGGAGTCTGTCCCTCTGCATCAGAGTGCTGATTCATTGGAACACCGTACTTCCGCAATCCGCTATTCACCATGTCTATCTGGGTGAAGCTGCCAAACTACGCCCAGACCACAATGAAACAGAGTAATGGAATGACGCAATTGAATTGTATTATCCGCTGGTACGCAGAGTAAAAATTTGTATGTATCTCTGCGTCTGGCCGTAATCCCGCCTGTGGCGCGCACCTTCGCGCCTATGCATTAATTATTTTTGTACTCAAAAGAGGAGAGAGAACCGTGATGATCATAATGAGAACCGAGGCAACCCAAGCCCAAATCGCCACCGTCGTCGCTCGCGTCGAGGAAGAGGGCTTGAGAGCACATATCTCCCGTGGCGCCGAACGAACTGTCATCGGTGCCATCGGAGATGGACGTCCTATCAACCGCGATGCCTATATCCTGATGGCTGGTGTAGACCGCGTAGTACCCATTTCGCGATCTTACAAACTGGCATCTCGAGAATTCCATCCCGAAGATTCGGTCTTCCCCCTGGATGGCCTGAACGTCAATCCTGGGGAGGTGCTGGTGATTGCTGGTCCTTGCTCGGTGGAGAGCCGCGACCAGATCATAGAGTCTGCTCATGCTGTACGCGAAGCAGGAGCCCACGCTCTGCGCGGCGGCGCATTCAAGCCGCGCACTTCCCCGTATTCATTCCAGGGTCTGGGAGAAGAGGGGCTGGAAATGTTAGCCGAAGCCCGTGAGTTGACTGGGCTGCCCATCGTCACCGAAGTTATGGCTCCTGAACAAGTTGAGTTAGTTGCAAGCTACGCCGATGTCATGCAAATCGGCGCGCGAAACATGCAGAACTACGCCCTGCTCCACGCCGTAGGAGAAAGCTGTCATCCTGTGCTGCTCAAGCGCGGTTTGAGCGCCACCATAGATGATTTATTGATGGCTGCCGAATATATCCTCTCCCATGGAAATAAGCGCGTCATGCTTTGCGAACGCGGCATCCGCACCTTCGAGACTTCTACTCGCAACACCACTGACATCAACGCTATTCCCGTACTTAAATCACACACTCATCTACCAGTGATCCTCGACCCCAGTCACGGTACCGGGCATTGGGAATATGTCAATGCCATCGCACGCGCCGGCATTGCCGCCGGGGCTGATGGTTTAATCATTGAAGTGCACCCCAACCCCGACGAAGCTATGTCCGATGGCGGACAATCCCTCAAGCCTGAGCGCTTCGCTGAGTTGGTTACCCAGGTCAAATCGATTGCCGAAGCCATGGGACGAAAACTGATTCCCCAACCAGACCCCGTGGTTACGCAATAACAGCTCATTATGGATGGTCCCGATTTTTTTACCAACACTCGGACTGCCATCGTCGGTCTCGGTCTGATGGGCGGATCGTTAGCTTTAGGTCTACGCGGTCGTTGCCAAACGCTATTAGCAGTGGACCCTGATCCCACGGCGCATGATCTGGCTCTTGAGAAAAATATTGTCGATAAAATCTCGTCAGATCCAGCAGACATTTTGCCACAAGCCGATCTGATCATATTAGCCGCGCCGGTAGGAGTGATCCTGGAATTTGTCCCCCGCCTACCTGAACTTACGCCAGAGTCAGCTGTGATTATCGACATTGGATCTACAAAAACCCAAATATGTCAGGCTTTGAACGAACTGCCGCCCAGATTCGAGCCCATTGGCGGGCACCCCATGTGTGGCAAGGCCATCGGCGGCCTCTCTCATGCCGATGCAGATCTCTTCCACGGTGCGCCCTTCGCCTTCACTCCCTTGCCACGTACCACTGAACGCGCCCGTGAAACTGCCGATCAACTGGCCTATGCCCTTGGAGCCTATCCGCTATGGATCGGCCCAAAAACGCACGATAGCTGGGTAGCGGCCACTAGTCATCTACCTCATCTCCTGGCCACCGCTTTGGTCCTGAGCACTGAGACTGAAGCATCGCATCTCGTTGGACCTGGCTTTCGCAGCACATCCCGTCTGGCAAGCAGCCCTTCATCGGTGATCTTGCCGATCATGCAATCTAATCGCCCGCAAATCCTCGCAGCAATCGCCAGCTTTCGTAATCATTTGGATGATCTCGAGGATAGTCTGACCCGAGGTGATTTTGACGCTTTGAAGGACAGCCTTGACCTTGGAGCGGTTCATAAGGCCCTGCTGACTGGAATTCAAGGATGAGAGCAATAAAATGAGTCTGACATACGCCCCCAACATGACCTTATCCCCCATCGCAAAAACTCTGGCGGCGCGAGTTTCAGTACCAGGCTCAAAGAGTCATACTAACCGGGCTTTGATGGTTTCAGCACTGGCCAATGGCGCCACAACTCTTCAAAACGCTCTCTTTTCTGATGATTCCCATTATTTCGCGCAAGCACTGATCGAATTGGGCTTTGACATTCGCATTGACCCCGAGGCAAAATCAATGACAGTCACCGGCCTTGACGGTCAAATTCCCAACACCCAAGCCAACCTACTTATCGGCAACGCTGGAACCGCGGCCCGTTTTCTTACGGCAATGTTAACGGTAGGTAATGGCGAGTACAACATCCAGGGGGTTGCGCGCATGCACCAAAGACCCATCGCCCAATTGGTTTCAGCACTAAACCGCTTGGGTGCTCAGGTAAAGACTCTTTCTGGCTGTCCGCCCGTAAATATTCACGCCAACAGATTGCCAGGTGGGAAAACATCCATTCGCGGCGATGTCAGCAGCCAATTTCTCAGCGGCCTCTTGATGGTCGCTCCTTACGCCCAAAATCCGGTCGAAATAACAGTAGATGGCCCGCTTAATTCAAAACCCTACATTGACCTGACCTTGGGCGTCATGGCCGATTTTGGCGTGAGTGTTCAGCGGAACGGTTATGAGCATTTTCAAGTGCCTCCGCAGCGCTATCAAGCCTTAGGGAAGTATTCCATCGAAAGCGATGCTTCGGCAGCATCGTACTTCTTTGCTGCTCCAGCTATCTGCGGCGGCTGGGTTGAAGTGGAAGGTATTTCCAGAGATGCCCGTCAAGGCGACATCGCTTTCCTGGATATTCTGACCGAAATGGGTTGTACGGTAACCGAAACAGGCAATGTCATTCGTGTCTATGGCCCAGAGCGATTGCGCGGCGTCGACGTAAATTTGTCCGACATCTCAGATACATCCATGACCCTGGCCGCTATCGCCCCCTTCGCTGAGACACCCACCACCATCTGCGGGATCACATCCTCGCGTCTCAAGGAAACCGACCGGGTTGCCGCCACCTGCGCAGAACTCCGTCGGGTAGGCGTTCAAGTCGATGAGTACTCTGACGGTATGACAATTTACCCTACCGAAAACTTCATGCCGGCTGCCATCCGCACATACGACGATCACCGCATTGCCATGGCCTTCTCCCTAATCGGCTTGCGCGTCCCGGGGCTGATAATAGAAAACCCAGGGTGTGTGGCTAAAACGTTCCCCAATTTCTTTGAAGTTCTGGGAAATCTGGCATGAATAAAACGTTGAAGCAAGCAGTTAAACACCAAAATGTAAAACGATCATTCCTATCCCTAGGTTTAATAGGGTATCCCCTCGGGCACAGCCTCTCACCCCAAATCCACAACGCCGCATTGCAAACCTTGAATTTGGAAGGCGAATATCGCTTATACCCCATTCCCCCACTCCCGGAAGGCAAAACTGAACTGACCAATTTACTTAATCAAGTCAGGGGTGGAACGATCCACGGCCTGAACGTGACCATTCCTCACAAACAAAACGTCATCCCCCTGCTAGATGATCTGACACCCGCTGCGAAAGCCATCGGCGCAGTCAATACGATTTTCTGTGAAGGAGATCTTCTCATAGGAGATAACACCGATGCACCAGGCTTTTGGGCAGACTTGCAGCGGAGAGCGTGGAGCAAACCCTTCGACTCAGCTCAGGGCAAGGATCGGGGAGCGGATAAGCATGCTCTTATACTCGGAGCCGGGGGCAGTGCTCGAGCCGTGGCTTACGCCTTGCTTACAAACGGGTATGCCATCACTATCGCAGCTCGCAGAATTGAACAAGCACAAGCGCTCAGTGATAGGTTAACAGTTAGCAGTGAACTGATTTCAGTTGTTGATCTCAAAAACTGTCCACTATCCACTGCCCACTGTTCACTGATAGTAAATACCACCCCCGTCGGCATGCACCCCCACATCGATGCGTCCCCCTGGCCAGAAGGAATCCCCTTCCCAGATAGGGCCGCAGTCTACGACCTGGTCTACAACCCCCATGAAACCCTATTGGTCTGTCAAGCTCAAGCTGCAGGATTGGTTGCCATGACAGGATTGGGTATGCTGGTCGAACAGGCTGCCCTGGCCTTCGAACGGTGGACAGGGTTCGAAGCGCCCCGAGAAGAAATGATGGAAGCTGTTGAAGGCAGTTTATGAATCTCACAATGACCCAAGCACGCACCTATCCAACAAACAAGTTAAAACCAAACTTCTTTGCGACGCTCGATGAAACCATCGCCAAGCTTGATTCTGCCGGTGCGGACGTAATCCGTCTCGATATTGGCTCACCAGATTTAGCCCCCGCGCCCCATATCGTTAAAGCGCTCAGCCGAGGCGCTTCCCGCCTAGATAGTCATGGATACCAATCACACCGCGGCACTCCTGCTCTCAGAGAAGCATGGGGGGAGATGTACCAACGAGTTTTTGGGGTTTCCCTGGATACAGAAATAGAAATCCAACCGTTACTGGGTTCGAAAGAAGGTGTTTTCCATCTCTCTTTAGCTCTCCTCAACCCAGGGGATTTCGCACTCATCCCTGACCCTGGCTACCAAACCTATGCTCAGGGGGCAATGTTCGCGGGAGCTGAACCCTTCAACATGCCCTTGCTTCCCGAAAATGATTTCCTCCCAGATTTATCTGCGATTCCAGCGGAGGTCGCCCAACAAGCGAAAATACTGTGGCTGAATTATCCGAACAACCCCACAGCAGCAATAGCCCCTCTAGATTTCTTCATCGAAGCGATAGATTTCTGCAGGCGCTACAATATCCTACTCTGTCATGATGCTGCATATACTCAAGTTACTTTCAATGGCTACCGTGCTCCCAGCGTCCTACAAGTGCCTGAAGCACAAGAAATAGCAATAGAGTTCAATACCCTCTCAAAATCCCACAATATGGCTGGTTGGCGCTCTGGTGTGGCCGTGGGGCAAGCTGAAGCCCTGTCAGCGCTGCTTAACATCAAAACCCATGCCGATAGCGGCCATTTTCTACCCATTACTGAGGCTTCTGTTGCTGCACTGACAGGAGATCACTCCTGGGTAATTGAGCGCAATGTAATCTACCAGGAGCGACGTGATGTAGTAATCTCGGCTTTACGAGAGATGGGCTTCAGCCCCCAAGTTCCAGGCGCATCCCTTTATGTTTGGTGCCCATTGCCGGATCTCGAACCATCAGATCAATTCGTTCTAAGGCTTCTAGAAGACGCCCATGTATCCATGGCACCGGGGACGGTTTTTAGCCCTCTCGGTGAAGGCTATGTGCGGATTTCGTTAGTACAACCTGTAGATCGGATACGTGAAGCCATGGAGAGAATCCGGTGCACCTTACATGTCGCACGTTAGTACGTTGAACAAATTGAGATAAAACAATGTTTACAACGAAATTACGCTATCTTACCGCCGGAGAATCCCATGGCCCTAAGTTAACAGCCATCCTCGAGGGCTTTCCGGCTGGTTTAAAACTTGATATCGAAAGGATCGACTACGAATTAGCCCGCCGACAGCACGGCTATGGAGCAGGGCCTCGCATGAAACTTGAGCGAGATCAGGTAGAAATCTCCAGCGGATTGATGGAAGGCATCACAATTGGTTCTCCAATCACCCTGCAAATAGAAAACATCAACCACGAACGATGGCGCGGAAGGGAAATCGATCCCTTCACCGCTCCCCGTCCCGGTCATGCCGACCTGACCGCGGCAGTCAAATATGGCTATCGTGATCTGCGACCATCATTGGAACGCGCATCTGCCCGAGAGACAGCTGCACGTGTCGCTGTGGGCGCAATTTGTGCTCAGTTCTTGGAGCAATTTGATATCCAAGTCGGCGGATATGTTACCGAAATCGGTGGTGTTGTGGCAGATTTGAGTGAGATACCCCTGGCTGAGCGTTTTGAAATGGCAGAAAAGAACGATGTGCGCAGTCCAGACCCAAAGACTGCCCAAGCCTTCCGGGAGCGCATACGAGACGCCATTGATGGCAAAGACACCCTTGGCGGTGTCATCGAGACTGTGGTTCTCAACCTGCCCATTGGTCTGGGATCCCATGTCCACTGGGATCGCAAATTAGAAGCCCGCCTGGGAGCAGCAGTGCTGGGTGTCCAGGCCATCAAAGGCGTCGAGTTCGGTCCGGCCTTCGAGAATACCCGTCTCCCTGGCACACAGGTCCATGATGCTATCAGACTCAAAGAAAATTGGACACGGATGAACACGGATTTCAAGGATAATTATAAAACGGAAGAATCCCTTGATCATCCACGAGAATCCGCATCCAGCACTTTATATAGACCTACTAATCGCGCTGGTGGTATTGAGGGTGGGATCAGCAACGGACAACCACTGATCATCCGCTCGGCGATGAAGCCGATTGCTACCACCCTGGTTCCTCAACAAACCGTTGATCTAGCTACTGGGCAGGAAACACCCACAAAATACGAGCGCTCCGACTTCTGCCCCGTCCCACGCGCTGTGCCGATCATCGAGGCGGTGGTGGCTTTCGTGCTGGCTGATGCCCTGCTCGAAAAACTAGGCGGCGACTCGCTTGAGGAAATGCGTCCCCGATTTGAGACGCTACGCCAGGCGACCCTTGATGATTTAGCAATGGACAATACTTCACATGCATGGTGGCCCAATGAATAAGCCGGCATCGGTCAGCAGCCAGCATTCAGTTTTTCTTTATGGCCCATCCGGTGCGGGAAAAAGTCACGTTGGGAAATTGTTAGCTGATAATCTAAAGCTTCCCTTCGTCGATTTGGATCAAGAAATCGAGGCCAGTGCTGGGATGTCGATACCGGAGATTTTTGCCAAGGAGGGCGAATCCGGTTTTCGGGATAGAGAACAACGAGAATTGCGGGACGCTTTATCATCCGAAGATCAAGTTGTTGCCCTGGGGGGCGGCGCGCTGACAATCCCTAAAAGCCGTGATTTCGTTGAGAAATTGGGGCAGATTATTTTACTGAACGCGCCTGCTGATACTTTGTTAAAGCGTTTGAAGGCAGATGATAATCAGCGCCCATTATTAGCAGGCAATACTGAGGAAGATTTGGCCAAATTGTTGACCAAACGCAAGGAGCATTATGCTTCCTTCCATGTTCAGGTGGATACTTTAAATAAGACGCCTGAAACTGTGGCATGGGATATTCTGGTGAAATTGGGAATGTTCCATCTCAAGAGCATGGCAACGGTACAACTCCCTGGCTATGATGTTCGCGTTCAGATGGGAGCTTTGGACCATCTGGGCGAAATGCTAAAAGCTCGCAGCCTGCGCGGACCGGTTGCTGTTGTTACGGATAAAAATGTTGGGGAATTGTATCTAGCCCGGGTGACAGAAGCCCTCACAAATTCCGGGTTCGAAACCCGAGGGGTCACGATCCCCGCGGGGGAAGAGCACAAAACCCTGGAAACAGTATCAAAGCTATGGGATGCCTTTTTATCCGCAAAAATCGAGCGTGGCAGCACAGTTGTGGCTTTGGGAGGCGGTGTTGTCGGAGACTTAGCCGGGTTCGCCGCAGGAACCTTCTTGCGCGGTGTGCCATGGGTGGGGGTGCCGACATCGCTGTTAGCCATGGTCGACGCCAGCCTGGGTGGCAAGACTGGGGCTGACCTACCCCAGGGCAAGAACCTGATCGGCGCTTTTTATCCGCCGCGGCTGGTGTTGGTTGATCCCGCAGTGCTGAAAACATTGCCAGAATCCGAATTCACCAGCGGGATGGCAGAAGTGGTCAAGCATGGGGTGATCGCTGATCCCGCCCTATTTGAAGCTTGCCTAGACTTCCGAAGTTTTGGAAACTTCGGAAGTCTGGATGAGATGATACGCCGGGCAATGGCAGTGAAAATACGCGTCATTGAGAAAGACCCATACGAAAAAGGCATCCGGACAGCGCTGAATTTGGGGCATACTGTGGGGCATGGGGTTGAACTGGTTTCGGGATTCAAAGTGCGCCATGGTGAAGCCGTGGCCATTGGCATGGTTGTCGAAGCGCAGATGGCTGAGGATATTGGGTTAGCGCAGGCAGGTTTGGCCGATGAGATTGCTGCCGTACTGAAAACCCTTGGGCTACCAACAGAAATTCCCGATGAGTTGGATCGGGCTGCTATCGTTACCGCTATGCTACGTGATAAAAAGAAAGCCGATGGCATTGTTCGCTTTGCGTTACCAACAAAGGTCGGAGAGGCTCAAGTAGGCGTGGATGTGTATGGCTGGGATAGAATGATCAGTGAACAGTAAATGGTTTACAGTAAACAGCAAGCTGATTACTGTTTCGGAAAAGAGAGTATCACCATGAAGAAAATACTGGTTCTACACGGGCCAAATTTGAATTTACTTGGAACTCGCGAGCCTGATGTATATGGTTCACTGACACTCGGTGACATAAACACTCGCCTGATAGAATTTGGCGAAAAATTCGATGTGGAGTTGCGCACATTTCAATCAAACAGCGAAGGGGCACTGATTGATGCTCTGCATGAGGCCCGCGAATGGGCTTTTGGTGTCGTATTCAACCCTGGTGCCTATACGCATACCTCCGTGGCCATACGTGATGCTATCGCAGCCATTGGTATCCCTGTTGTTGAAGTTCATCTCTCTAATGTTTACGCACGTGAAGAATTCCGGCACAAGTCGCTGCTAGCGCCGGTCTGTTTGGGGAAGATTACTGGCTTTGGATGGCGGTCTTATCTATTGGGATTGCAAGCACTGATTGATCTGGATAATGAGGTGTGATCCTGTGAAAACAAAAAATCACGAATGAGTACGAATTCTCCGAATACCACGAATTTGTACTATTTTGCAAAATAAAAATTCGTGGCATTCGTGTTATTCGGTATTATTCGTGATTTCCCTAGGAGAAATGAATAATCTAAACGTTGAAGATTGAAGGTCTAATCATCTTCTTCCACATTGTTACCACTCACTCGATGGCGGGGGTATGATCCGAGCACTTTCAAATACGCGGATAATTCGCCAAGATGATCCAGAGCCCGTGCACAATTTTCAGACTTCTGGTGGCCCTCAAAATCGACGTAAAACATATATTCCCATGGTTTGCCAACGATGGGCCGGGATTCGATTTTTGTAAGGTCGATATCGCGCAAGGCAAACACACTTAGCGCTTTGAACAATACCCCAGGTTTATTCTTCAAACTGAAAACAACTGAGGTTTTATAATCCCCTTTCTCGGGGTCTTCCACTAACTGCGGTTCTTTGGCTAACGCCAAAAATCTTGTGAAGTTGGCAGGATTATCTTCCAGGTTCTCGATCAGAATTTCCAGGCCGTACACTTCCGCCGCTCGCTTGGATGCGATGGCTGCGGTAGCGGAATTGGACTTGGCTTTCACAAATCGTGCGCTACCGGCAGTATCGGTTTCGGCAATGGTATGCACACCGAGTTTCGCCAGGCTGCGCTCACACTGCTGCAACGCCTGAGGATGTGAATGCACAACCATAACATCATCCGCGCTCACGCCAGACAAGCCCAACAAGCAATGGCTAACTTTCATGTGATATTCACCGATGATATTCACGTCGTGACGGGTGATCAAGTCGAAATTGCGGTGTATGCTCCCCGTCAATGAATTCTCAAAAGGCAGCACACCGTGACTGCATTCAGCATGGATGATGGCATCGAAAACACCATCGAAACTATCACGTGGCAAGGTGTTGATATCAGACCCAAAATGCTCAAAGGCAGCCAATTCACTGTAGGCGCCAGGTTCACCCTGAAAGGCAACAGAAAACTTACTCATTAATGCGACTCCATAAAAAATTAAATAATTGTCGGCGCCATTACCCGCACATAATCCAGCCATTCTACTGAACGCTGACCTTCGCCGCGCACCGTCTGGAAGAATGCTTGTTGTATGTAGCGTGTGACGGGGCCCATGCGACCTGTACCAATAGTACGGGTATCGATTTCACCGACAGCCGTTACTTCAGCTGCCGTGCCGCAGACAAAAACTTCATCGGCTATATAAAGCTGATCGCGCACCAGGCGCTCTTCGACAACAGTATATCCCAGATCACGAGCTAGCGTAATAACCGAATCACGCGTGATGCCCTCCAAAATGGTGGTTCTGGGCGGTGTGAAAATGACTTCATCCCTGACGGCGAATATATTCATTCCGCTGCATTCGGCTACGTAACCTTCAGGGTCAAGCATAATGGCATCATCAAACCCCGAACGGTGCGCCATAGTTTTGGCCATGATGGAGTTGACGTAATTCCCAGCAGCCTTGGCCTTGGTCATAAAACTATTGGCGTGTAAGCGGGTAAGTGATGACACTGTCATGCGGACACCCTTTTCGAGGGCATCCTCGCCCAGATACGCGCCCCATTCCCAGACCGCGATACCAACTGAAGTCTTATAATTATCCTGATTAAGTCCTAACGGACCTTTCATATAGAATGCAGGGCGGATATAACAGGCGCTAAGTTCATTAGCTCGAATGGTCTCATGAACCGCCTCACGTAATTCTTCAACTGTGTAGGGGAAATCCTGAATTCCTAATATCTGTGCCGAGTTGACAAAACGCTCCAGGTGCTCTGGGAGACGAAATGCTGCCGGCCCATTTTCCGTACTGTAACAACGCGCCCCCTCAAAAGCGCCAAAGCCATAATGTATGGTTGGGGATAGAAAATGGACGGTTGCTTTTTCGAAAGGGATTAATTCGCCATCCATCCAGATGTATTTTGATTCCATGTTAGATCTCCTTAATCAACTTCTAATTTACTTGTCATTCCGAGGAGCGCAGCGATTAGGAATCTCTTAAAACCGATAAAATCAGGGATGCTTCGCTTCGCTCAGCATGACACACAGCTTAGTTTATGTTCATGATAATCAACCAAGTCACAAATTTATTGCTCATTGGATTTGCTCTACGATCAATGTGGTCATCTCTTCGGTGTTGAGGGCTGTTTCTTCGGCATTGGCCAGGTCTTTGGTGCGGTGACCGGCAGTAAGCACCTTGTCAACTGCATTCTCCACAGCCTGGGCTTCTTCAACTAACTCTAATGAGTTGCGCAGCATCATCGCCATCGACACGATGGTGCCAATTGGGTTGGCAACGCCCTGACCGGCAATATCCGGCGCGGAGCCGTGAATAGGCTCATATAATCCAGGTCCACCATCGCCCAGGGATGCAGAGGGCAGATTACCCATCGAGCCGGTCAATACTGAAGCTTCATCGGTAAGGATGTCGCCGAACATATTCGAAGTCAGGATCACGTCAAAGGATGCCGGGCGCTGGATCAGGAACATGGCCGCGGCGTCGACCAGGATGTGCTGGAGTTCTACATCGGGGTATTCTTGAGCCACTTCAGTGACGGTCTGCCGCCAGAGACGTGAACTCTCCAATACGTTGGCTTTGTCAACAGAGTTAACGACACCACGTCTGCCACGAGCAAGCTTGAAGGCCAGATGAGCAACACGACGGATTTCGGCATCGGTATAGGACATTGTGTCAACAGCTTGAGTCCCACCATCAACGGATCTTCGTTCACGCGGCTCTCCAAAATAAATCCCCCCTGTAAGTTCGCGTACCACCACAAAATCCACCCCCTCCAGCCGCTCCGGGCGCAGGGGGGAAGCATCCAATAGATCAGGATGCGGCTTCACGGGGCGCAAATTGGCAAATGTCCCCAATCCCTTTCGCAGGGCTAATAGCCCCTGCTCGGGGCGGACTTTGGCTGTAGGGTCATCCCATTTAGGACCACCCACCGCGCCCAGCATAATTGCATCTGACTGCTTACACGCTGCTAGAGCGTCATCCGTCAGCGCGGTGCCATGAGTATCAATTGACGCTCCCCCAATGAGATGCTCATCAAAAGAAAAGTTGTGATTATATTTCGCTGCGACAGCATCCAAGACCTTGCGGGTCGCGTTTATGACCTCGGGGCCAATGCCATCGCCAGGTAAGAGTACAATGTTTGCATTCATGCTAAAGATATTCCATATTCCATGCTGTCCGCTAACGCGAGCCAGCTGGCTTCGATGATATTGGCGCTGGCGCCCACTGTGCTCCAGCGTTTGTGATGGTTCTGTGTGTCGATGAGTACACGCGTTGTCGCTGCGGTACCGCTATCACTATCTAGGATACGTACTTTGTAGTCGGCCAACTGGAATTCACCCAACCGGGGATAAACAGGCAACAGGGCTTTTCGTAGGGCAGCATCCAGGGCATTGACTGGGCCATTGCCGTCAGCCACAGTATGAAAAACTTCGCCTTCCACGCAGACTTTGACCGTTGCTTCAGCGAATACGCCCCGCCCCTGGCGATTTTCCACCGTTGCTGAAAAATCGATCAACTCGAAGGGTGGTTTATAATCCGGCTTCTGGCGGTGAAGCATTAGGGCCACAGAAGCTTCGGCAGCCTCGAAGGAAAACCCACGCGCTTCCAAGGCTTTGATCTCTTCTAGGACATCAGATACGGCATCCCCATTTTCGACATCAAGATTAAGTTCCTCGGCTTTGGAGAAAAGGTTACCCCGCCCGGAAAGCTCGGAAACAACCGTTCGCATCTGGTTGCCAACCAGGGTTGGGTCAATATGCTGATAACTGTTGACGTTGCGACGCATGGCCGCCACATGGATGCCACCCTTATGGGCAAAGGCGCTCTGGCCAACATAGGGCATATGTTCATCAGGGGCCAGATTGGCGACCTCTGCCACAAAATAGGAAACATCAGTCAAATCGGGCAGATTGCCTTCGGGCAGACAGTCGTATCCCATCTTCAATTCTAGATCGGGGATGGCGCTACAGAGATTGGCGTTGCCGCAGCGCTCACCATAGCCGTTGATCGTGCCTTGGATATGTCTGGCGCCTTGATCCACTGCCGCCAGAGTATTGGCGACTCCACACTCGCCGTCATTATGCGTATGGATCCCTAACACTGTGTCAGGGAATCTGGCTTTGATCTCCTGTATAATTTGGGCAACTTCCCAGGGCAGCGTGCCACCGTTAGTATCACATACAACGATGGTTTCAGCCCCACCCTCAACTGCCGCGCCCAAAGTCTGTACGGCATATTCAGCATCAGATTTATAGCCATCAAAGAAATGCTCGGCATCGTAGACGACTTCTCTACCCTGCGCTTTAAGATAGGCAATACTATCTTTGATAATACGCAAGTTTTCCTCGGGAGTAGTTTTGAGTACATCCTTGACGTGCAAGCCCCAGGTTTTCCCTACTACCGTACATACTGGCGTGCCTGAATCCAGCATGGCCTGGATATTGGCGTCTTCAGCGGGATCGGAACCCACGCGACAGGTCGAACCAAAAGCGGCAATCTTTGCATTGGCTAAATTCAACTCACCGGCGCGCTCGAAGAACTCAACATCCTTGGGGTTCGAGCCCGGCCAGCCGCCTTCGATATAAGCCACACCCAAATCATCCAGCTTTTGGGCAATGCGCAGCTTATCATCGCAAGAAAGTGATATTCCTTCTCTTTGCGTCCCGTCTCGTAGGGTTGTGTCGTATACAAGTACTTGTCTACTCATAATATTCTCCTAATAATGACTTAGCCGAAACCCAGGTGTAGAGTTTCGGCGTCACCTGAGTTTCGGAGATAATTCAGCTAATAATAATGCCGCGCTCAATCTCATAGGCGGCAATTTTATCTTCAAATGAGCGGATATAACCTAACTGGTCAACCCCCTCTAACAGGCACTTGTGCGCAAAGGCATCGATGGGGAATTCCACATCAGATCCGTCTGGCAGACTCAGCGTGCGAGCATTCAGATCAATAGTAACCTCAGCCTGAGGGGCCTCGAGGGTTAAATCGAACAGGGAATTCAGCAGTGTTTCATCGACGACTACAGGAAGCAATCCGTTCTTGAGGGCGTTGTTGCGGAAGATATCGGCAAAGGAAGTAGAAATCACTGCTTTGATTCCCCAGCCGCCCAGTGCCCACGGTGCATGCTCGCGCGATGAACCACAGCCAAAATTATCGCCCGCCAACAGGATGTTCGCCTCCTGGTATTGGGGTTGGTTCAAAACAAAATCAGGGTTTTCTATCCCCTGATCGTTGTACCGCCAATCATGAAAAAGACCCTCGGCCAACCCAGCCTTGTCGGTGACTTTGAGATAGCGCGCCGGGATGATCTGGTCGGTATCGATGTTGCGATGATGCAGGGGAATGAGTTTGGATGTAAGTGTTGTAAATGGTTGCATAATAGAGTTGTAACAAACGTCTAAACGTCGAACGTTCTAGGGTCGGTGACTTTTCCTGTCACGGCTGAAGCCGCCGCCGTTAATGGGCTGGCTAAAAAGGTTCGTCCGCCTTTACCTTGGCGTCCTTCGAAATTGCGGTTGCTGGTACTGACGGCATATTGGCCAGGTTGGAGCTGATCACCGTTCATGGCAATGCACATACTGCATCCCGCAAAACGCCATTCGCCGCCTGCCTGGCGCACAATCTCATCAATCCCTTCAGCCTCGGCCTGCGCTCTAACTTTTTCCGAACCGGGCACGACCAACAGGTGCACATTTTCAGCAACTTTGCGTCCTTTGAGCACCGAGGCTGCCTGACGCAAATCAGATATGCGTCCGTTGGTGCAGCTACCCACAAAGACCACGTCCACCATCTTGCCTTCCAGTGAACTCCCAGGGGCAAGGTTCATGTATTGCAGAGCCCCCTCGAGAGCTTCACGCTGCCCGGAATCAGGAACACCCGCGGGGTCGGGTATGGGGCTCCCCACTGGAACTCCCATGCCCGGATTGGTGCCATAGGTCAGCATAGGTTCGAGAGTCGACACATCGATAGTGATCTCTCTGTCATAACTTGCACCGGGGTCGGAGGGCAAGCTGCGCCAATAATCGAGCGCTGCATCCCATTCTGCTCCTTGTGGGGCATTAGGCCGACCTTTAAGATATTCGAAGGTTGACTCATCCGGGGCGATCATCCCAGCGCGGGCACCACCCTCGATGGACATATTGCACAGGGTCATGCGGGCTTCCATATCCAAGGCGCGCACCGCCGAACCAGCATATTCGAAAACATATCCCGTGCCGCCGCCAATACCAATCTCGGCGATCAAGGCCAGGATCATATCTTTGGAAGTCACGCCAGGTTGAAGCTTGCCTTCGAAGTTAACCAGGCAAGTTTTAGGACGGTATTGCAGCAAACTCTGGGTTGCCAGAACATGTTCGACCTCGCTGGTGCCGATGCCGAATGCTAGGGCGCCAAATGCGCCATGCGTCGAGGTATGGCTATCACCGCAAACGATAGTCATCCCTGGCTGGGTGAAGCCCTGCTCTGGGCCTACGACATGGACAATGCCGCGCTCATCGCTATCGAGATCGTAGAGCGGCACGCCAAAATCCTTGCAATTAGCTTGGAATTGGCGGATTTGTTTAGCGGCCATATCATCAACCAGGGAAAGGCTCAAGCCCTTGGTCGGGGTGGAGTGATCCATGGTAGCGACAGTGCGCTCAGGGCGGCGTACCCTGAGATCTTTCTGGCGCAAACCACTAAAAGCCTGGGGCGAGGTGACTTCGTGCACCAGGTGCAGATCAATATACAAGACAGCGGGAGAGTCTGGCTCCTGAGCTACAACATGGCTCTGCCAGACTTTGTCGAAGAGGGTTTGGGGCATGGGTATATATTTCTATTAATGTCTGTCGTCTGAATGCCAATTTTTTGGGAAAGCGCGCGGTTGGGGGAATTTCTCGGGCTTCCATTCAGAATCATCTTCCATGGCAGAAGCATCGTCTTTGTCTGCCATCAAACCCGACATATTCCATTCAGCTGGGAATGTTCGAGGTTGGGGGAATTTCTCGGGCTTCCAATCTTTTTTCTCTTCGGGGGTCATTGTTTTTCTCCTAAAGAATTGATTTAGCAAGCGAAAAATTTGTATCTTTCGTTGTTCCATTAGCTATTTTGCCTTGGGTCCAGCAGCGGTAACTTCTTGAGATAATTGCCCTTCATATTGGGCAAAGTTCTCCTGGAAAAGGCTCACCAGCTTTTTAGCCTGAAGGTCATAGGCATCAGTATCCGCCCAGGTCTGGCGGGGATTGAGTATCTCATCAGGGACATTGGGGCACTTTTCTGGCACGGCCAGGCCAAAATTGGGGTCTGTCCGCATTGGGATGTTTTCCAGCTCACCGCTCAAAGCAGCATTGATCATTGCCCGAGTGTGCGGCAGGTACATGCGCTCACCAACACCATACGGCCCGCCTGTCCAACCTGTATTTATCAGCCATACATTGGCATTATGCTTCCGAATTTTTTCTCCGAGCAAATTGGCATAAACCTTGGGATGGAGGGGCAAAAATGGTGCGCCAAACCCGGCCGAGAAGGTAGCTTGCGGCTCTTTGCCAAGACCTCGTTCTGTCCCAGCCAACTTGGATGTATAGCCTGAGACAAAATAGTACATGGCCTGTTCGGGGGTCAGGCGAGCCAACGGGGGCATCACACCGAAGGCATCTGCTGTTAAGAAGAATATGTTATCCGGGTGGCCTCCACGACCATCCGGGATACTATTAGGTAAGAAACCAATCGGATAAGCTGCACGAGTATTCTCTGTGTAACTGGAATCCTCGAAATCAACCCGGCGAGTTGTCGAGCTTATGTTCACATTCTCTAGAATCGTCCCAAAGTGACGGGTGGCCGTCCAAATGAGTGGCTCTAGTTCTTTGTCGAGGCGAATAACTTTGGCATAGCAACCACCTTCGAAATTAAAGACTCCATCATCTCCCCACCCATGTTCATCGTCACCGATCAAGCGACGATCCGGTGCGGAAGACAATGTGGTTTTGCCAGTGCCAGAGAGGCCAAAGAATAAAGCTACATCACCATCTGGTCCGAGGTTTGCCGAACAATGCATGGGCAGCACACCGTCATTAGGTAACATGTAGTTGAGTACTGTAAAAATCGATTTCTTTATCTCTCCAGCATAGCTGGTGCCACCAATTAGAACCATGCGTTTTTTAAGATTCAGAATGACGAAAATATCCGAATTGGTGCCATCGATTTCTGGGATTGCCCGGAAACCTGGCGCTTGCAAAACAGTGAATTCTGGAACATGGTCTTTTAACTCTTCCGGAGATCTTCGAATAAACATATTGCGAGCAAAAAGACTGTGCCAGGCATTTTCAGTTACTATGCGGACCGGCAGCTTATACTTGGGATGATTGGCCGCTGTAGTATCCTGGACGAAGATATCCCGACCCTGGAAATAGGCCGTCATTCGCAAATACAAATTTTCGAAATTCTCTGGCGACAAAGGTTCATTAACATCACCCCACCAGATATTGTCAGCTTCTACGCCAGTTTTGACAATAAACTTATCGTTCGGCGCACGCCCAGTATGATGACCAGTGCGTACGACTGTTGAGCCTTCATGAGCAAGAATGCCTTCTCGCCTGGATACAACTCTCTCTATCAATGCCGGCGTAGGCAAAGACCAATACACCATATTGAGATTTTGTAATCCATGGTTTTGAAGATCATAATCGCTCGGTGTTCCCATTACATTAGACATTTGTGACTTCCTTCTTTCAGTGATGTAGTATTACGATGAAATTGATATTTCAACAGGTTCGCCTGTCTCTATTTCCGACGTTTTTTCTTTAGAACCATAGCGTCCGCTGGCAGCCAGCAACTTATTGATGGCCGCCAAATACGCCTTGGCACAGGCAACAATGGTATCTGTATCAGCACCATGACCGCCAAAGGTTAGTCTACGCGCGCGGCCACTTTGGGGGGACGTCCTGCGCGGGAGGGATCCATTTTCTGCTTTTATCCGTACAGTTACTTCACCCAGGGCGTCGATACCCTCAGTGATCGCTCGAATCGAAAACTCCAACAAGGTGTTAGGCGCTTGTACAATCGCGTCGATAGCCTTGTATGTGGCATCGACCGGACCCGTGCCAATTGCGGCCTGGACATGCAGCTCACCGTCCGGATCGATCAAGCGCACCGTTGCAGTGGGCATGCCTATGGTGCCACAGGCGACCTGCAAGCCATCCAGGCTGAAGATCTCACGAGGTTGATAGATCTCATCGGAGACCAGGGCTTCCAGATCTGCATCGGTGATGGTCTTTTTCTTGTCTGCCAGATCTTTGAAACGGGCAAATGTCTGTTTCAATTCTTCATCGTCAAGATCGAAACCTAACTCGCTCAAGCGAACTTTGAGAGCATGACGGCCAGAATGTTTGCCCATTACCAGGCGAGAGTGACTTAGCCCAACGGTCTCAGGACGCATGATTTCATAGGTAGATTGGTTCTTTAACTGTCCATCCTGATGAATACCTGCCTCATGAGCAAAAGCATTGGCGCCGACAATGGCCTTGTTTGGCTGTACAGCAATGCCGGTATAGTTGGAAACCATGCGGCTGATACGCGAAATCTGTGTCGTATCGATGCCAGTTTCCAAACCGAAGACTGCTCGGCGAGTGTGCAGGGTCATGGCAACTTCCTCAAGGGAAGTATTGCCGGCGCGCTCGCCAATGCCATTGATGGTCACTTCAGCCTGGCGCGCACCAGCCTGGATGCCTGCCAGGGCGTTGGCAGTGGCCAATCCGAGATCGTCATGGGTGTGCACAGAAACAATAGCCTTGTCGATGCCAGGGGTGTTCGCGATAATATCGGCAATCAATTTGCCGAATTCATCTGGGGTGGTGTATCCCACTGTATCGGGGATATTAAGCGTCGTGGCACCTGCCTTGATGGCTTCTCCCAAGACAAGGTGGAGAAATTCCGGGTCGCTACGCCCAGCATCTTCAGGTGAGAACTCCACATCATCACAATAAGACTTGGCGTAAGCTACCATCTCTTTTAACCGCTCGACAACTTCCTCGGGATCCATCTTGAGTTTATATTGCATATGGATAGGCGAAGTCGCCAGGAAAGTATGGATACGCGGTCGCTGCGCATGTTGCACAGCTTCCCACGCGGCATCGATATCTGATTTCGTGGCGCGCGCCAACCCACAGATGATCGGCACCTGACGTGAAAGTGCGGATTCCCCCTCGATAGGGTTGCCCACCTCGATAGCGATGCGTCGCACCCCCTCTAAATCATCGGGAGAGGCTGCAGGGAAGCCGGCTTCGATCACGTCCACACCCAGACGCGCCAATCCATGAGCGATCTCTAACTTCTCAGAAGAAGTCAGCGTGGCCCCAGGGGATTGCTCGCCATCTCGTAAAGTAGTATCAAAAATTCGTACGTAATTTGGATTATTCATAGTTCATTCGTTCAGTCGTTTGCAGGTTGAACGGTAGAATGTTTATACGTTTCAACGTGCAACGCACTACTCGCCTGGCTTAATCGTCACCGGATCAACAAAGGGCATCATCTCACGCAATTCGGCACCAACCTTCTCGATCAAATGATCCTGACCAAGCTGGCGCTCCTTGTTGAACCAGGGGCGGCCATTTTTATTTTCCTGAATCCAATTCTCAGCATATGTACCGTCTTGAATTTCTTTGAGCATCTTACTCATCACAAACTTGGTTTCCTCGGTAACTATTTGCGATCCAGCGGTGTAATCGCCGTGTTCGGCCGTATCCGAGACTGAATAGCGCATATAGTTCATGCCGCCGCGATACATCAGGTCGACGATCAGTTTCAACTCGTGTAGCACTTCGAAATAGGCCAGCTCCGGCTGATATCCTGCTTCCACCAACGTCTCGAACCCGGCTTTTACCAGGGCAGTCACGCCGCCGCATAGCACAGCCTGCTCGCCAAAAAGATCGGTCTCCGTCTCTTCAGAGAAAGTGGTCTCTAGAACGCCGGCTCGGGTCGCTCCGATACCGTAGGCATAGGATAGAGCCTGCTCTTTGGCTTGTCCGCTGGCATCCTGATGGACGGCTAACAGGGAAGGTGTTCCACCACCCTCTTTGAAGATCTCGCGCACGCGGTGACCGGGTGCTTTCGGGGCTACCATGCTGACATCTACTTCCGGTGGGGGCGTGATGGTGCCATAGCGGATATTGAAGCCATGGGCGAACATCAAGGTTTTTCCTGCGCCTATATGGGGGGCGATATACTTCTCGTAGATAGCAGGCTGCTCAGTATCTGGCGCCAACATCATGACCACATCAGCCCATTCAGCAGCTTCTTCAATAGGGATAACGGATAGGCCTGCTGCTTCAACTTCAGGCTGGGATTTGCTCCCAGCGCGCAGACCAACCCGAACGTCGACTCCGCTTTCCTTCAAGTTCAGGGAATGCGCGTGGCCTTGAGATCCATAACCAATAACCGCAACTTTCTTCGATCTAATCAATTCAGGATTTGCATCTTTGTCGTAATAAATGACTGCCATAATTTCCTCAGTTTTCAGTGTATAGTATCCAGTAAATAGTTTTTGGTGATCGTCGACTTACTGCCCACTGACCACTGCCCACTGTTCACTCTTCTTGTGTCCATTGGTGCCGGGGGTATGACGAACGCCGACCGCTGAGCCGCGCATCATCGCAACCTGCCCGGTACGCACCATTTCCATAATACCGATGGGGCGTAGAAGCTCCATCAAGCCTTCAATCTTATCCTCTGTGCCGGTGATCTCTACTACGACAGAATCAGGGGCGACATCGACAATCCTGGCCCGGAAAATTGAAGCCAGATTGGCAACTTCAGAACGCTGCTCAGGCGAGCATTTGACCTTGATCAGAGCTAAATCCCTCGTGATGGCTGCCTGGTTGGTGACATCCTGCACATCGATGACATTGACTAATTTGTACAAGTTAGCTTCAACCTTGCCAGCATCTACATTCTCGCTGTCCATGACAATGGTCATGCGCGAGACATCAGGTTTTTCGGTGCGTCCAACATTGAGCGATTCAATATTGAAGTTTCGGCGTCGAAAGAGGGATGCCACCCGGTTGAGCACACCGGGTTTATCTTCTACTAAAGCAATGAGTGTGTGTTGCATAATCTTGTCCTCCTAACGTTTCAATCTGCTGCCGGAGCCTGGTTTACGATCGGACGTCGGATCATTGCATCCAGGTCAGCGCCCGAGGGCACCATCGGATAAACAGAATCCTCTTTTTCCACGACAAACTCGATAAGCACTGGACCGGGAGTCTGGCTGGCAAACTCAATAGCAGGAAGGGCATCTTTATGCTCTTCCACACGACGGGCTGGAATGCCATGGGCTTCTGCCAATTTAACAAAATCAGGTCCGGTGATGGGAGTAGCAGCATAACGCCGATCGAAGAAGAATTCTTGCCACTGCCGCACCATTCCCAAGAAAGAGTTATTCATAATAGCTATCTTGACATTGGCGCCCTCTTGTACCAGGGTGGATAATTCTGCTTGAGTCATCTGGAAGCTGCCGTCTCCATCGATCAGCCAGATATCTTCATCTTTGTGAGCGAACCAGGCGCCCATGGCAGCCGGTAAACCGAACCCCATAGTTCCTGCGCCGCCAGATGTAATCAGTCGGTTGGGTTCATCAAAAGGATAATACTGCGCTGCCCACATTTGGTGCTGACCAACACCGGTCACCAGATTTGCATCGCCTGAGGTCGCTTTCCAGATTTCACGGATCGCATGGGCAGTGTGCAATTTCTCCTCACTGGGCCAGGCCATGATGCTGCGTTCAGCAGATTCGTTTTTCCATTGACCGATCTGCTCCAACCACTCATCGTGGTCATACTCATCAATCATGGGGATCAGGTCCGTAAGCACCGTCTTGAGATCACCAATCAAAGACACATCAACATGCACGTTCTTGTGAACTTCGGAGGGATCGATCTCAACGTGGATCTTGCGCGCTCGAGGCGCATATGTGCGCAAATTGCCGGTCACCCGGTCATCGAAGCGCATACCGAAGGCCAGCAACAAGTCGGCATTCTGGATGGCGTTATTGGAATAAGCCTCACCGTGCATGCCCATCATATCCAGGCTCAAGGGATGGGATGCCGGGATGGCGCCCAGACCCAACAAGGTCATCGAGACTGGCGTGTGTGTCTTGGTAGCGAAAATGCGCAGCTCTTCTACGGCGTCCGACATTAAGACGCCATGCCCAGCCAAAATCACCGGGCGTTCAGCCTTCTCAATTAGTTCCACCGCCCTCTCCAAGTCAACTGTAGGGGCATGTTTCGGTGGCTGATATCCAGGCAACGAGATGTTTTCGGGATACTCAAACTCAACTTCTTCGATCTGAGCATTCTTGCAAATATCGATCAACACAGGGCCAGGACGACCACTGCGGGCTATATGAAACGCTTCCCTCACAACTTGGGCAATTTCATCAGCACGCGTAACCAGGTAATTGTGTTTTGTTATCGGTAAGGTAATACCGGTAACATCCGTCTCTTGAAAGGCATCCCCACCAATCAAATGGGAGGCTACTTGCCCGGTAACGCATACAATCGGGGATGAATCCATCATTGCTGTGGCAATACCCGTTACCAGGTTGGTCGCTCCCGGACCAGAGGTCGCCAGGGCAACCCCGACCTTACCAGAAGTGCGGGCATAGCCATCGGCGGCATGGGCAGCACCCTGTTCGTGGCGAGTGAGCACGTGGTGTACCGGATATTTGAGCATAGCATCGTGCACCGGCATAATGGCTCCACCAGGATAACCAAAAGCTACTTCGACTCCTTCTCGGATCAAACATTCCCAAAAAATTTCGGCGCCAGTCAATTTCATTCTTATTCTCCTTTAGACGTTAATCAACCTCTAAACCAGTACTGCTCCCTGGCTGGCGCTGGTCACCATGCGTGAGTAGCGCCGTAGCCAAGAGCTTTCATTCTCTGACTCAAATGGCGGCAAAGCTGCCAACCGTTCTTCAATCTCGGCATCGCTTAGTTGAACGTTGATCGTACGAGCGTCCAGATCGATGTCGATCACATCGCCGTCCACTAATGCAGCGATAGGTCCGCGCGCTGCTGCCTCAGGGCTGATATGCCCAATGCAAGCACCGCGCGTGCCCCCAGAGAAGCGACCATCGGTGATCAGGGCGACCTGCTCACCCAACCCCATACCCATGATGGCCGACGTTGGGGAGAGCATCTCCTGCATACCCGGTCCACCCCGAGGGCCTTCATATCGGATGACAACCACATCACCAGGCTGGACTTCATGGTTGAGAATGCCGCGCATGGCATCATCCTGACTCTCGTAGATCCGGGCTGGACCCGAGTGCTTTCGCATAGCTGGAGATACACCACCCGTTTTAATCACACCGCCCTCGGGGGCTAAATTGCCAAAGAGGATGGATAATCCACCCTGGGGGGAGTGGGGATTCTCGAGAGGGTGGATTACATCGAAATCCTGGATACTGCTCCCAGAGATAGACTCGCGGAGGGAAGTCCCTGTGACCGTAGGACGGTCTAAGTCCAAAGTGTTTCCGCCCTTGCCGATTTCATTCAAAATAGCAGGGATACCACCAGCACGGTGGATATCTTCCATATGCCACTTCCCCGAGGGGCTGACCTTGGTCAGATGGGGTACTCTGTCGGCAACTGCATTGATGCGCTCCAGGGAGTATTCGATGCCAGCTTCATGGGCCAGCGCCAGGGTATGCAGCACGGTGTTGGTGCTGCCGCCCATAGCCATATCCAAAGCGAAGGCATCATCGATAGCCTGGTCTGTGACAATCTTTCGGGGTGTCAGATCAGCCTCGACCAGGTTCATGATCTGCCGGGCGGCTTTTTCAGCCAGGGCTTCGCGTTCTTCACTCAACGCCAGCGCCGAGCCGTTATAAGGCAAAGCCATTCCTAACACCTCGAGCAGGCAGTTCATCGAATTGGCCGTAAACAGTCCAGAACAGGAGCCACAGCTAGGACAGCCGTAATCTTCCAGCATCTTCAGGCGGGCTTCATCGATCTTCCCTGCTTTATAGGCTCCCACTCCTTCGAAGACCGAGATCAGATCGACCGTTTCACCTTCGGGGGTTTTCCCGGCAGCCATGGGGCCGCCAGAGATAAATATCGCAGGAATATCCACTCGCAGGGCAGCCATAGCCATCCCTGGGACGATTTTGTCGCAGTTGGGGATACAGACCATGCCATCGAACTGGTGTGCCTGGATCATGGTCTCGACGCTGTCGGCGATCAGCTCGCGCGAGGGCAGGCTGAACTTCATCCCGGCATGTCCCATGGCGATACCATCGTCAACACCAATAGTATTGAACTCGAATGGCACACCTCCAGCTGCACGCACAGCATCCTTAATCAGACGCCCGAAATCTTGCAGGTGAACATGACCAGGAACGATATCTATATAGGAATTGACAATGGCGATGAAGGGCTTGGCAAAATCTTCATCCTTGACGCCGGTGGCTTTGAGTAGTGATCGGTGGGGCGCTCGTTCGTAGCCCTTTTTGATTTGATCTGATCGCATAGTTTCCTTGTTTTCACCCCGATGCTCCTGCATCGGGGTGCCAAAAGGCGATAGGATTCCGCCTTTTGGCATAAAAAAAGCTGCCCGCTTGTGGGCAGCCTTATCTATCTCTTGTCAGGTTCGTTTTCTATCGTTTCGTTCGCATCCTTCTGACTGGCCTGACTGCCCACGTGAAAGTTTGGCTCTTGATAATTAGTACAAGAACCAACAGGCTAATCAGGATGACAATAAATAGGTATGCGTTAATCATAATTTCTTCTTTTGTGTGAAGAACTTGGGTAAGTGTACGGCTAGAGATACTATTTGTCTACCGGCAATTCGTACAATAAATCTCTCTGGAAATTGTGCAAAATGCCAATTAGATTTTTGAACAAAATTGGAAAAATCTAGGTAGTGTTGTCATTTTAGGAATTTTCAGGAGTGCAAGACCTATACCACACTCAGCCATTTCAGGAGAGAATTCCCCAAATGTCAACACGGCCTAATCAGGGACAGTCATTTTGTGAATTCGTAATGCTAATTGTGCAGCCAGGCGCGTTTCAGGATTATTCAAGTCAATGCCACAAATTTCAGCGACCCGCTCCAAGCGATAAGTCAGGGTATTGCGATGGATGAACAACGCCTCTGCCGCATGAGATAGATTGCCATTATTTTCAAAAAATACTTCCAGCGTATGAATAAGCTCTCCCCCACCTTCCTGAGATAATAACGGTCCCAAGGTCTTGTTCTTGAAGGCAATCAATTCCGGGTGATGTTCTAACTGTAGCAACAGTCGGTATACTGAAAGGTCAGGATAATACAGCGGTCTAACTTCGCGCAATCGTCTCGCCATTTCCAAAGCCTGACCTGCTTGCTGGAAGGAAGAGCGCCAATCGGTCATCTCTGTGGCTGCGATGCCTATCCCACAGCGCGCGGGGATGTCGGGATTTTCATCATTTGCTCGCTCCAAAACATCACTCCCAAAATCAATTGCCAACTCAGGGCGGCCAGCAATTGAGATAATCTCAAAAATACACACGATTTCAGTTCCCATTGCCTCAACGATAACCCGATAATCTTTGAGGCTCACCTCACCATTGACCAAAGTTTCCAGACGACGCATCGAGGGAGTCTGAATCGAGGACTCCGAAGCCGTATCCCAGGAAAAGCGGAGGGCCACATGGGCTTGATCCAGATCCATGCCCATGCTCTGCACCCAAAGATTGGCATCTCTCGGAGTTATATCCTCCTGCAAGAGTGCTGTGAGCAGATTGCCTTTCAAGCGTTTCTCAGCTTCACGCACTGCCTTGGCGCGGGCCATCTCTATCGCACAAACCAAGGACCCCTGTTCAGCAACCAGATAATCCAAAGAATCCAGCATCCCTGTCATATCCACGAGGGAGAGATAGCCGCGCGCCACACCCCCCACGGATATTGGTGTAATGATGCGTTCAATTTCACCGGGCATGGATTGTTTTATTATCGTTGCTTGTTTGCCAGCCATTTTGCGGTCCCGCAAATCTTGCGGCAAATTGTCCATTTCTAACAGCTGCGCCAGGACATCTTCCCAGATGGTATGCAATGTGGAAGATGGATATTCTGCCAGTACCCCCAGGCGTTTATCTTGAACAAGCACGCCTCGGCCGGAAAGGTCAAACATTACTCGGGCAAGAGCCCACAAACCATCCCCCTCTGCAGCAATTTGAGAAAGCTGGGCGTGGATGCGAACCCCGCGTTCCATCATGTACGCGCGCTGGTTGACCAGGATGGTCAACATGGTGCGATGAATTTCACGTAGATCTGTATTGCCAGGTACGGCAACAACTGGAAGTTCGGACGGGAACTGGGATCCGCTTCGGGGGCAATCACCTACCCCAATTACGGCAACCCCACCCTTTTTCCAGGTTTGTTCAACAACTTGGGGGGATAGATCCACCCCAGAGATCAGCAAGATATCCCCCTTTTCCACATCATCCACAGACAATGCCACCCATTTAACAGGGATATCATCACCTGGCTCCGTGGTGATCCAATCTAGAGATTCGGCAAAACTCAACCGAAGTACTTCTCTTAGGAGGCGTGCAAAAATAACTTCCCATTTTGAGACGGCTGAACTAATCGG
>CAZLNX010000026.1:0-31604 GCA_964560795.1 uncultured Anaerolineales bacterium
GTGCCCGCAGGGCTTTTTTTACTGAGCGCAGTCTCAGGAAATCGCTAGGATCTTAGACAATTCAATAATCAACTAAAGCGTTGAAACTATCAACTTGGAGTAAGAATGCCAAAAACACAACTTAACTGCCCCAATTGTTCTCAGCCCATTGTTGCTGATATGGAGCAATTATTCGATGCCGGCCAAGACCCCCGAGCAAAGCAAGCGCTAATCTCGGGCGCATTCAATATGGCCCAATGCCCTCACTGTGGCTATCAAGGTAATCTGGCCGCGCCTATTGTTTATCACGATCCCGAAAAAGAATTGCTGCTGACTTTCGTGCCCCCCGAGTTGGGACTCACCCGCGACGAGCAAGAACGTATTATCGGGCCGCTGATCAACAAAGCTGTTGACAGTTTGCCTCAAGAACATCGTAAGGGTTATTTGTTCAGCCCGAAAACGATGATGACTCACAAGCTGCTTGTTGAAACCATCCTCGAGGCAGATGGCATCACTAAGGAGATGATAGAAGCTCAAGAGAAGAAAATGGCTCTGATCCAAAAATTGTTGGAAGCTTCTGAAGATGCTCGTTCAGAGATGATCAAAGCAGAAGATGAACTCATTGACGAAGAGTTTTTTGTATTGTTCTCCCGCCTCGCCGAAGTTGCTTTGTCTGGAGGAGACCAAAACGCTGCGGTTGGCCTACGCGATGTACAGGACGCCCTCTTAGAGCACAGTAGTACAGGCGTTAGAATCAAAGCCGAGTCGGATGAGATCCAAGCCGCCCGAGAAACGCTTGAGTCATTAGGCGAGGAGCTTACCCGCGAGAAACTGCTTGAACTAATTATTGAAGCGCCCAATGAAGCCAGGCTGCGTGCCTACGTTCAAATGACCCGCCCGGGCATGGATTATCAGTTCTTCCAAATGTTGAGTGAGCATATTGACGGCGCAGAGGGCGATGAAAAGAACCGCCTGCTTGAGCTGCGTGAGAGTTTGCTGCAAATGACAGGTGAAATCGATCAGGCGCTGGAGCAGCGCATGGAAGTCGCTCGCAAAAATCTGGAAACGCTCCTCCAAGCGGAAGATGTTGAAGCTACTATGAAGGCGAATCTGGCAGCAGTGGATGATTTCTTTATCCAGGTACTCACCGAATCGCTTACCGCAGCTCGTGAGTCTGGCGATATCGAGAAATCTGGCAAATTGCAGCAGATCATGTCTACGATAGAAGCAGCGTCAGCGGCTCCGCCAGAATATGAGTTGATCGATGAGCTGTTGGCGATTGCCGACGACGAAGATGCGCTTACTACGATGTTGAGCTCGCAAGCGGATGAAGTCAACGCTAAATTACTTGAGATCATGAGCGGATTGATGGGACAAATTCAGGCCAGCGCTGAAAATGCTCAAGGTGAGACCAAAGAGCAGCAGTTGCAAATGCTTGAAGGAATTCAGAAAGTATATAACGTTGCCCTGCGGCTTTCGATGGAGAAAAGCTTCAAAGCGTAGAGCGTAGCTCCACCCCAAAAAGAAAAATCAACCCTCCCCAGGTCGGAGCAGCCGACTCCGGGAGGGTTGATTCTGTTAAGGATACAGAACTCTCTTCCCTGGCTTGATTTAAATATTAAATCGGAATAGGATCACATCGCCATCCTGAACGATGTATTCCTTGCCCTCAGAACGCATCTGGCCTGCAGATTTGAGAGCGGCATCGCTGCCAAATTCCTCGAAGATATCGAATGAAACTACCTCGGCGCGGATGAACCCCCGCTCGAAATCGGTGTGAATCTCTCCTGCAGCCTGAGGCGCTGTTGCCCCCTGGGGGATATTCCAGGCACGAACTTCGTTTTCGTTTTTGGTGAAGAAGCTGATTAGATTTAAGACTGCAAATCCTTTATTGACAACCTGTTTCAACCCGCTTTCCTCCACGCCTGCCAGCAACAAGAATTCATCGCGTTCTTTCTCACTCATATCGACCATTTCTTGCTCTAGCTTTGCGCACACTTTTAGGAAATCAGCATTGTGGGTTTTGGCAATCGCTCTGACTTCTTTGGTGAGCGGACTATCTTTCGCTAAGCCATCCTCGTCAACATTGGCTGCATAAATTACCGGCTTTCCAGTCAAGAAGCGTAGCTCACGGGCAAGGGATTTGAATGCTTCGCTTGCCTGATCTGAAAAGCTGGCAACTGGCAATCCGGCTTCGAGATGAGTTTTTAGGCTGTGAGCCACATCCATCACGGGGATAAGATTTTTGTCTCCCTTAACCTCGCTGGTGAGCCGCTCGATTTTGCGTTCCAGTTGTTCGAGATCAGCGATGACTAGCTCTAGATTGATCGTGTCGATATCTTCTTGTGGATTGATTTCGCCCGAAACATGTGCCACATTGGGATCATCGAAGCAGCGCACTACATGCAAGATGGCGTGCACATCGCGGATGTTGCCTAAGAATTGATTACCCAATCCCTCACCTTGGCTGGCCCCTTTGACCAATCCTGCGATGTCGACAAACTCGATAGTGGCATAGATGATGTCGGGTACCTCCACTAAGGCCTGCAATTTCTCCAGACGCGGGTCGTGCAAGGGAACGATGGCGCGGTTGGGCTGAATTGTGCAGAAGGGATAGTTAGCAACTTCCGCATTTTGTGCACCAGAAAGCGCGTTGAATACCGTGCTCTTGCCTACATTAGGCAGGCCTACAATGCCGATTTTTAGACCCATGTCGATTCTCTCCTACATTGAAGTGGGGTGCACCTCTAAAAAGCGCACCCCACTTCAACTTGTATTGACAACGTATGTCTATAACTCAGATGTACAATGCGGGCAGCGAATTGCCTTGATGGGAATGGTTGTGAAACAGTAAGGGCAATCCTTGGTAGTTGGTGCTTCTGGCGGTGTTTCTTCTTCCTGTTGCAACCGATTCATGGCACGGATAACCAGGAAGATAACGAAAGCAATGATCAGAAAACTGATGATGGCATTGAAAAATAAACCATAATTGATTGTAACCGCCCCAGCTTCTTTGGCTAAAGCTAGAGTATCGTAAGGCCCAGGTGTGGCACCAGATTTCAAGATGATGAACAAATCTGAGAAGTCCCTGTTTCCAAGCACAACACCAATCACGGGCATTAAGACATCATCGACCAAGGATTTAATAATGATACCGAACGCCGAGCCGATGATGATGCCCACGGCCATGTCGACCACATTACCACGCATAACAAATTCTTTGAACTCTTTTAGCATTTTGTCTCCTTTAGAAATCAATCTGCGGGGGGGTTGTCCAAGCGCAGACCATGGCCTCGAACTGTGGCAATGTAAATGTGATCAGGGTCGTGTTCGGCCAACCGGCTGCGCAGCCGCCGAACCAGGGCGTCTAGAGCTTGGTTGGTGATTTCAATAGCGCCGTCTTCGCCCCATATTCCGGCCATCAATTCTTCGCGCGGGACGACGCGGCCCTTGTTGTCGAAAAGTTTTTCAAGGAGTTGGAATTGCGATGCGGATAACGGCGGGATGATCTCCTCGTCGCCAACCCAAACTCGGCGGGAACGTTTCTCCAACAGCAGCTTCCCACGGCGATCAGGCTTCGTTGGGGAGATATCTTCGAAATCTAACGGTAGCGTTGCATCCGAACTTAGGAAAACAAATTTCTGTGCCAATGCTATCAATATGACATCGCCATCATTCAATGCTACTGGTCCTGTTATTCGTTCCCCATTGCAATGCGTGCCATTCTTGCTACCTAAATCTTCGAGGATGACTTCCTCATTGGTTGGTGTTATGCTGGCATGCTTCCTGGAAACCTGGCGATTGTTGATGGGAATATCACAATCTTCGACGCGGCCAAGGGTCATCGCGCCTCGAAGCATCCAGCGCTGACCATCTAGATTGCCCTCGTGCCCGACTAATACTGGAACGTCGTGATTGTTTTCTGTCATTTTCCCTGAGTACAATGCCCCTGGGGCTGAATTCTTAACAAATTAAAACGCCATAAATAATCTGACGGGAGACTGCTCTACGAGTATAATATCATAGAATTTGTGCATTCGTCTGCTGAATTTGACGAATAATACCCGATACCCGGAATAAGATCATGCCTATTTCTCACAAGATGGGTGAAATCTTAAAAGAGCGTTATAAAGTCCGGCGCATTATTGGGCAAGGCGGCATGGGGAGTGTCTACCTTACCGATGATCTGCGTTTGGATGGACGTCTTTGCGCGCTCAAAGAGGTTTATCATGATCCGCAAATTCCCGAGGAAACTCGGATGCAAACCCGAGAGCAATTCATGCGCGAAGCTACAGTCCTGGCGCGGCTCGATCATCCCAATCTCCCTAAGGTCTCGGATTTTTTCTCTATCGAGGAACGTGACTATCTGGTGATGGATTTCGTCCCCGGGCGCGATCTAAGTGTACTGATGACAGATGCCCGGCTTAGCAATCAGTTTTTAGAAGAGCGTGATGTGTTGACCTGGGCTGCGCAATTGATAGACGCGCTAACATACCTTCACAGCCAGAAACCGCCTATTGTGCACCGGGATATCAAGCCAAGCAACTTGAAGTTAACCCCCGGGGGTGTGGTCAAATTGGTAGACTTTGGATTGGTGAAGATATTGGCTTCCGATGAAATAACCATCACCGTGGTACAGGGACGCGGAACAGCAAACTATACGCCTTTGGAGCAATATGGTGGGGATGCCGGCCATACCGATGTGCGCAGCGATATTTTTTCTTTTGGGGCAACCTTATATCATTTGCTGACAAATCGACCCCCCGTAGAAGCACGCGATCGATTCCTGCAACCAGGGTTGCTTGTGCCTCCCAGAGAGGTGAACCCGTCCATCAGCCCGCGCACAGATAGGGCTATACTTTGGGCTTTGAATTTACACCCCGAGGAACGCCCTCAGGATATGAGCGAATTCAGGCAAGCGTTGCTGGGGGATTGGAATCCTACCAGTCAACCCAAAGCACCTCTCCCTTCGGCGACGCTGATCGATTTGTTGTCCTCTCCCCTTGAGCGCAGGCTGATCTGGGTATCGTTGGCATTATTATTTATCAGCCTGATCGCGACTTTGTGGCGATAAAATTTCCCAATTGACAAAAAATACGGTTCCAGCTTGGAACCGTATTCGTCTTATTTTGAGTATTCGCAAAAGAATATTTACTTGCTCTGATCGGTAAATAGTACGCTCAGCCCCCATCCTAACAGAGAGCCGATAAATGTCCCCACTAGCAAGCCCCAGTGCTGCGGCGTTTGCATAGCCCACTCGCTACCTGGCAATGACAAGGTTCCGTATGTGTATACGATCAACCCGCTGATGGCAGAAACGAGTGCCCAGCGTACCCCCCGACGAACTCGTCCCATCAAGGCACCTGTGCGGGATGCACCCCAAGCGACAATTGTTATGATCGCCAGGGCGATGCCCCAATCTCTTAAGCCGGTGCTCTGGGGCACAACTTCCGGTTCGGGCATGGGCGTTGGTGTTGGGGGCGGGATAGTAGGTATGGGTGTGGGAATGGGGGTTTCCGTGGGCAGCTCTGTAGGGGTTGGTTCTTGGGTTTCTTCAGCGGGAATATCAAATATCAATGCCTCCGAACTTGCCGCGCCACTAATTGCATGGATGCTGATACCCCCCGCCTGTTCAAATTCGTAATTTGTCGTGGCAATGCCATCGCTGGTCATTAAATCAATAGATGGAAATTCCTGTCCATCGATTGAAATGATTAGTTGTATGGGTGTATTGTCGGGGACAGGATTATTGTTGAAGTCCAGAATCACGCCAACCTTAAGGGGGATCGAGTCGCCAATGCGATATTCGGGAACTGCCTCAGATGTAGGTGTACCCTCACTGGGTTCAGGAAGATCCAGCACAAAGGGAATAACTTGTTCTGGATTGGGCGAAGTTGCTGAAATCAACTCATATCCAATGCCAGGCACTGAAACGGGGAGAGCGCCTTCGGGTGCCGTAATCTCTTTGAACAGTAGCCGGGCGGCGACATCCATAAAAGGTGCGGTTTTGCCAAATAATCCATAAAACGCCGTCAGCTTAGAAATATCCGTAGCGTCCAGATAGTAAGGCGCATTAGCCGCGAAAACCACAATATATTTGCCGCGGCTGAGATCGGGTCTTTCGGCAAGGAAGCGCTGTAAGGCCAGGGATTCGGGGCGATCCGCATCGACATTCAGCATCGAAAAAACAACCCAATGAGCGCGGTTGATGTTTCGCTCGACCAAGCCAGTTTCATCGACCCCATCGAGCATTTGTGCGAGTTGTTCGAATGAGTATGAATTTAAATTGGCCTGCGAAATTAATCCTTCAGCACCGGGTCCATAAAGATTGATTATGGATTGCTCCAGAGCATTTGTATCCAAAACTTCCTGGGGTTGGCACTCACTGCATTGAGACACAGTGTAAGTGTCGGTCACAAAGACGATGCGGTCATTGAAGCCTGGCGCATTGGGCAGTACAGTGTCAATGTCGCTCAGGGACGGGCTGATCAGCGTTGCGCCGCGCTGAGCGACTTCAGATGTAATTTGTCGCGATTCGGCGGTATCGAGCTCATCCAAATTCCCTGTAGGTAAAACCAGGTTGAGCGTGAAAAAGCCGTACATGCGGAATTTCAGCGTTAGGATGCGTAATACCGATTCGTCCACCCTTTGCGCAAAGACGGGATCATCGCGGTACCTTTGGGCGAAAAATTCAAGTGTGCGCAAGATGGTGGTGTATGAATCTGGGTTGCCGCCGCCGACGAAATTATTCAGGTAGAGCATGTCGTTGCCAGCCAGGAATGCATCCAAGGCCAACCGCCGAGCGTTGAAAGTTGTCTCTGTCGGATCGTGGAAGCGGCGCACGGCGCGGCTGCCCAGATCATCGCTGATGATCACGCCGCCGCTTTCTCGCCACGCAGCAAGGGGGGCTAATTCCATAAGCAATGATAAGGCGGGTTGGTCAAAGCTAATTGGCCGAGTCGTCGAACGTATATTCCCTTGCAGCCCCTGGTAGCGGATGTGAGAGACCAGCAATGCATCCAGTCGTGTGGATTCGCTGGTTGCATTACCTGTGACAGTAAAAAATGGCGCCAATTCAATTTGTTGAAGTTGCTCCAGGGATTTGCGAACTGTGGCGACCTCGTAGTCGGGCAGGCGGTCGGCGTTGCCCAGGCCAGGGAAGTGAGTGCCGACGACGGCGATATGATTGGATGCCCCCTCATGAACGCCATCGATATAGGCCTCGGCCATTTCGCCAACCCAATAGGGGTCACCACCGTACACGCGTACATTCAAGTCGCCTTCGCCCCCAGGGTTCGGCGAATCAGAAACATCGAGTGAAGGGCCAAATAGCAGGTTAATGCCGATGGAAGCCAATTCCTGCCCAGTTACCAGGCCGACTTGCCTGGCTAAATCTGGATTCCAGGTTGCACCGATAGCCAGTTGGCTGGGCATTGGCGTCAGCCCGTTGAAAATTTCATCGTTTGGAGGCCCATCTCCTTCTTGTGATAGACCGATGAAGAGTGGAATATACTCTGGCTGAAAACTTTCCCCTGATATAGGGATAATGTGATCTTCTTGGGAACTCGAAAAGCGAATATTCTGCAGTTGATTCGTCAGAATCCAGGCATCGGAGATGGTTTGTCCGGACTCGGTGAAGTTGTCATTCTCGGCGCTAAGGATTACACCCCCCAAATAGTGATTTGTGATCAAATCGTGAATTTGTGTATCTATGTCGGCGTTGGTGCCTTGGAAAGTTACCAGGAAAAGCTGTCCGACGCGTTCTTCGGGGGTAAGTTCCTCAAATAAGTCAAGCGCACGCGCTTCTGGGCTGCTATCTTGAAAGGGAGATGCAGCCTGGCCGTGCAAGGCAGGAGATAAGAAAGTGAATAGAACGACTATGACGAGAAGTCGTTTAATTATGTTGCTCTTCATTCTTCTCCAAAGTGCAGTCAATGTCTGAAAGATTTCAGGTCAGAAAAATCTCTGGCCAGAATGCTTTCTGATCGGCGAATGACTGCTAATAGTGTCAGGACTTACGCATTTGGGGTAGCCAGCCCAACCGAGTTGGGCGTAGAAATGCCTAGCCAACACCCAACGCGGTTGGGTTTCTACCCTGGAAATACGTGAACTGCGTAAGTTCTAAGTGTCTCAATTTTCTTCGATAAACAAAGTAATTGTAGCCTGGATTTTTATATCACGGTGTGAAGTAATTTTGAAATTAAGATGAGACACTACCCATTATAGCGCGCTCTGCGATGAGAATATCTCTGAGTTGTTTTCTGCGTGCAGATCCGCTGAGTAATTCGAGGTTGCGTATGCCTAAAGGATCAATCTCTTGGCGAATAAGTTCAAGTTCATCTGATGTCGGAGGGCGAGTTTCATGGATGCTATCAGCGATCTCGAGATCGAATTTTGTTTTGGCTTGAATTCTCTTGATCGTTGCGCCAGGATGATAGGATGTCAGGCGCATTCGACCGTTGGCGAAGTCGAACTGACCTAGATCGGTGACCAAATATTGGGGACCCTCGCCATGTGTTCGGACAATGTTATGCCCTAATCCTGAAAGGAAATCTAATTTGGGTACGAAGGAAACGCGTGAATGGCGCGGAACATATAAATAGATATCGCTGATAAATGTGGTCACATCGGGGATCCCGCCGGAGCCGGGTAGGCGCAATCTTGGTTGCGTATAGTCGTTGCCGAAAGCCAAGTTGTTGAAATTTCCATGCGCGTCAATCTGACCTGGTCGGAAAAATTCTTTGGGGCGTAAATTGGGCAGCACGTCGGCTGCGGCGCGGGCGAAGCCCACATTTGTCAGCGAGTGATCCAGCCAAAAACTTTCAATATTGGCGATGCCTAGAGGTGCAGGTTGGCGGCAAATGCCCTGGCCTATTGCCGACACAAAATACAAATTTGGCGCATGAGTGTGCCGGGCTAGCAAGTATGCCGCTGCGACTAGAGGGGTGGCAATCCCTTGGGCGACAATCTCGCCGTCCTCGACCTGGCGAGCCATGCAAGTGATCATTATTTCTGCGGGTGTGAAATCAGTAGTTTTGCTCATCTCATAGTCTGGCGCAAGGAAAAGATTTTTGTCCTTGTTCGTTTTTATTCGTGATCGATAAATGCCTTGTGCGCCTCTGGATTGATGTTGCCGCCGCTGACAACTGCTACAGCCGGTCGTTTGGGAACAAGCCCCGATAAAGCTGCGGCTAGAACAACGGCACCCGCAGCCTCGATGCATTCACCAAATTCATGCCATGCGACGGAGATCGCCCTGCCGATTTCATCTTCATCTACTAAAACGATCTCATCGACGTACTTTCGAATGAGGGGTATTGTGATCGAGCCTTCTTCTACTGACCCGGAGAGACCATCGGCAATCGTGCGGCTTTCAACTTGAATATCTTGATGGCCATGGTAAAAATGCGAATGCATGAAGGGCTCAGACTTGGTCTGTACAGCAACAAGGATAGGTGGCTTGGGTAAGCTTTTTAGTACCGCTCCAATTCCCGCGACCAATCCACCTCCACTGACAGGTACCAGCCATACAGAATTACTGATGTCAAATTCCGTGTGTTCCTCGAGTTGTTGGATGGTCTCCAGTGCCACCGTTGCCTGCCCGGCAATTACATCGCCGTCATTATAGGGAGAGATCCAGGTCGCGTTACTCCCCTCGGCTTGGGCGATCGCGGCTTGCTCCGCGGCATCATATCCACCCGGGATGAGCCGCACATCCGCGCCTAACGCCTTCATCGCCTTGACTTTTACTGCCGGTGCATGGTCTGGGGCGTAGATCGTAACAGGTGCATCAAAAGCCTGTCCTGCCAACGCCACCCCTTGTCCATGGTTTCCAGCCGAAGCTGCTAGCAGTCCTTCTTCTCGTTCCCAATCCTCGAGATTCAAGACCTTGTTAAAAGCGCCGCGTGCTTTGAAGGAGCCGGTAACCTGGTGATTCTCCCATTTGATATACAGGCCGTTTGGACGATCATAGGTAAGCGGTGTCCTGACAATGTGGGAACTGATGCGTTCGTACGCTTGATCGATCCAATCTTTTGGAATCATGTTGATGGCGCCTCCGCTGACTGAGTTGATTCGATTGTGCGCCGCGCAAGCAAGGGATCATCGGTAAAAATGCCGTCGACACCCCAGCGGTACAGTGTGACAATGTCTTCAGGGTGATTGACCGTATAAACGTGGACTCTGCGGCCTCGACGCTGCTGCCGATGAATAAGCTGGCGAGACACATCCTTTAGGGATGGGTGCAGCGCCTGGTGGGGAATCCAACCCCCAATGATTAATCTTACGAAAGTGCCGGCTACACCTGGGAGCAACAGCAATCCAATTGGCACTTCAGGCAACAATTTGTTGATTTTGTATAACGCGATGGGGTTGAACGAAGAGAATAATACCCGATCCGCTAGGTTGTGATTCGAAACGAGCTTGGCGACAGATTCTGGTAGGTTATCAGAGGGGGATGCGTAATTCTTTATCTCAATGTTGATAATAATTATATCCCCGACTGCTTCGAACACCTCTTCCAATGTTGGAATTCGTTCATCGCAAAAGCTTACATCAAAAGAACACCCCGCATCAAGTTCTTTTAGAGCAGCTAGTGGTAAATCCTTGACGTTTCCTATGCCATTGGTTGTGCGATCGACGGTATCGTCGTGAAAGACAACCACATGACCATCCCCGCAGAGAGTGGCGTCCAATTCAATAGCATCGGCATTCTGCCGAATGGCTAACTCAAATGCAGCCAGTGTGTTTTCAGGCGCGTGCGCGCTGGCTCCCCGGTGGGCAAAGATCGTGGGGCGCGGTAGCTGCTCAAACATGGCATCATCCCCTTTGCAATTAAAGGTCGACGAAATATGCTGCTGCCGCCCTGTCAATCAGATCTCGGGTCATCTGGGGTTCAAGTGACATGAAATCACCGATGTCGAGAATTTGATCGCAAAGATCGCGCGGGTGTGAGGCGCGTAGTTTGCGGTTATTTTTGATATACCATTCTTGTAATAGATATGCCAACCCTTGATCGCGATATTCTACCCCTTTATGTTTTGCCATGCGCTGGAAAATCTCGCGATACTCCTCGTAGGTAGGGTCTCCGACCTCGATCTTGTGGCGCAAACGTCTGAGGAAAGCTTCGTCAACTAGATCCTTGGGTGGTAGGTTTGTGGAGAAAACGATCAGCACATCGAAGGGGACTTCTAGTTTTCGGCCTGTATGCAGAGTTAGATAATCGATGCGGTTTTCCAGCGGCACAATCCAGCGATTGAGCAAGTCGCGTGGACGAACGAGCTGGCGTCCAAAGTCATCGATCAGCAAAATACCTCCATTGGCTTTCACCTGGAAGGGTGCTTCATAGAATTTGTTGACATCGTCGAAGACCAGGTCGAGGCCTTCCATGGTTAACTCACCACCGGTCATGATGAAGGGTCTGCGAATGAGCACCCAACGCGTATCGCGGCGAGAACCTGCTCTCAGCGATCCGGTACCTTTGTCCGTTGTGTTCTTCTCTGGCGCGCGCTGGTGGTTGACGGAATCGTACAGCTTGACAACCTGGCCATCCACGTAGAGGGCGTAGGGGATATACATTGTTGTGCTGAGGATCATTTGACCAACAGCGCGAGCAACACTGGTTTTACCATTCCCGGGAGGGCCATATAAGAAGATCGACGTGCCGGAATTGACTGCCGGCCCAATGCGCTGGAAGGTTGATTCGCCCAACACGAGGTGAGAGAGTGCCTGGCGTAAGAGACGATGCGTTATCCGCAGGCGGCCGCGTTGTTGATTCTTAATCGAGCGGTTGTAAATCTCCAGGGGAACAGGAGCGGGTCCAGCATACTGGCTGCGATCTAACGCTTCGCGCGCCCTGGCGATCCCCGCGCCCGTGATGGCATACTGGTATGCCCCCTCGCCCAGACCCATTTGTGATGATTTGACCTCGACGAATTTTTCGCGTTTTAGGGCATTCAAGATTTGGTCGGATACCCCGGCAAAAGGAAGCGCAACAGCCTCAGCAATTTGGAACCCGGATAAATATCCTTGAAAATAAAGTACTTTGAGAACCAAATCTTGTAGCCACAGTTGTGAAAGTCCTGTATCGGCAACCTTGGTGATGGGCGGTGGGACAAATGCTCCAGTTTGTGTAGGAGGATTGATCTGTCCAGTTTGTGGATCGAGTATGCTCATAATGATCTCCCGTCCGGGGGTTTGATATCGAAAAAAATCTTGAAAAGATTATAGCACGGCGGTGATGATCTTCAAACCTGAGATCAGTCTGCGAATGGGGTATAATCCGCCGCATGAAACTGACGGTGCTCATTCCAATTTACAACGAAATTCATACCATTCGTGAGATTCTGAAACGTGTACAGGATACAGGTCTTGCTGACGAAATCCTACTTGTCGATGATGGATCGGTCGACGGGACACGTGAAATTCTCAAGGAATTCGATGGTCAGAAACCTTTTCGGGTGATCTTTCATGAGAAAAACCAGGGCAAAGGTGCAGCTGTCCGCACAGGGATTGAAAACGCCACTGGGGATGTCTTGCTGATCCAAGATGCTGATCTAGAGTACGATCCCAGGGATTACCCCCAGCTGTTACAGCCGCTGGAGGAAGGTTTGGCTGATGTGGTATATGGTTCCCGATTTTTAGGCGCACCTCGTCGGGTAGCTATGTTTTGGCATATGATAGCCAACAAGCTACTTACCCTGATGACCAATATCCTTTATGACACGATCCTCACGGATATGGAAACTGGCTATAAAGTATTCCGGAAAGAAGTCGTCGATAGCTTTCCCCTGCATGCCAAACGCTTCGAGTTCGAGCCAGAGTTTACGGCCAAAATATTAAAACGCGGCGTGCGCATTTTCGAAGTGCCCATATCCTTTAATCCTCGCGATTACGATGAGGGCAAAAAGATTGGTCTGAGCGATGCCTTCGAAGCAATTTGGGCGCTGCTGAAATATCGCTTCGTTGATTAGGCCGTGTTGACATTTGGAGATATTTCTCCTGAAATGAATGAGCGTTCGTTTGGGTTCACACGCCTGCAAATCCCTGAAATGCCAACACTACCTAGCATCTGTCTGTATCATCTTGTCAGCTAATAGAAAAACTCGGTTTCAAGCAGAAACCGAGTTTTTGAATTTATGGAGAAGGTTTTATATCTCTCACATTGAGTTGCAACGTTTCCCTGCCGCGAAATTCGTTGACTTCAAAGCGGTAAAGTAAATCGATAGATTTGGGGAGATTATCGTACCAATGCCCTTGCCGGAATGCGATTGCATCGAAGTGGATTTTCCCATCCGATACAACTAGCTTTAAATGTGATCTATCTTTTCCTACAGCGCGGCTACTCGTCACATTGACATTTCGACTCACAAATGTAGCCTCGGGGTTGCCATACCCGGTAGGTTGCAGCCACTTTAAGTGATCCAGTAATTCAGGCTTAAGATCTGTTAGGGGCAGTTCGATATCTGCAGAGAGCGTTGGACGTAAATCCTTATCACTCAATTGTTCTTGAGCTAAAGCATCTAGCCGTTCGACAAGTTCAGGGAATTTTTTATTGCGCACAGTGAAGCCGGCCGCTGCTGCGTGACCACCATATTTTTCGAGAAGATCTGCACACTGATCGAGGGCTGCTGTGATGTTGAATTCTGAGATACTTCTGCAGGAAGCGCGCGTGAATTCTTCGTCGCTGTGACCGATAATTGCAGGTCGGTAGTATAGATCTGTCAGGCGGGATGCAGCCAAACCAACCACACCGGCATTGAATTCAGGATGCGCAGCATACAAGATCAGCGGGACATCATCGCCTGCCAGGGCGATCTCTTCGGCCATGGCTTGAATGCCGCGAGTGATCGCTTGTCGTTTGCGGTTCTGTGCTTCGAGCTGTTGGGATATTCGGCCGGCTTCGAAAACGTCTCTGGTTGTAAGAAGCGCTAATGCATCCAGGGCGCTATCCAGGCGTCCTGCGGCATTGATGCGCGGACCCAAGCCAAAGCCAATGTCCATGGCGGTAATATTGGCAGGTTTGAGGCCTGAAACGCCGATCAATGACATCAGGCCTTGACGGCGCGGGCGGCGGATTTTCTTTAATCCCTGCCGAACCAGCGATCGATTCTCACCGACCAGGGGAACCAGGTCGGCTACGGTGCCCAGGGCAACAAGATCAAGGTAATCTTCGATGGTACTCTCTTGACCGTTGATTTTCATTTCCAGCGCGGCAGCTAATTTGTAGGCAACACCTACACCGGCGAGATTCTTTTCGGGATAAGCATCGCCTGGACGTTTGGGGTCGATTACAGCCAGGGCATTTGGTAGAACCTCTCCGGGGGTATGGTGATCACAAATGATCAGGTCCACGCCTGAGTCCCGGGCGAAGTCCGCTTCTTCAAGGGAGCGGATCCCACAGTCTACGCTGACGATGACATCAACGCCCTCCTCCGCTAATTTCCGAATCGCCTCGTTGTTCAGGCCGTAGCCTTCGTCGAATCTGTGCGGGATATATCCCAGCACATTGGCCCCCTTTGACTGTAGGAACTCCATCAAGAGGGCGGTGGCCGTGACGCCATCAACGTCATAATCCCCATAGATTGCGATCTTTTCACCATTTTTGAGCGCGCCGATCAACCGGTCAACCGCTTTCTCAACGCCGCTTAATTGGAATGGGTCAGTATCGAAAAGAGACTCAGCTCGAAGGAAACTGCGTGCTTCATCATGGGTCGCATAGCCGCGATTGAACAGGATCTGGCGCAAAATGGGCGGGTACCCTTCAAGAGCCTCCTCCGCGATTGGCGTGATGCGGGATGCAATTTGCCAGCGTTTCTCGATGATGTTCATAATTCGATCGCAGTGCGGGCCAGGATTAGCGCGCCAATCATGCCGGCGTCGTCCCCCAGGGCGGCTGTGGTGATGACCAGGTTGTCGGTAAATTTAGGATTCATGACATGCTTTTTCACTGATGTTCGAATGGGTTCCAATAACAGATCTCCGCTGAGGGAAACACCCCCACCAAATACGACTATACTTGGATTAAAGGCGTGTAAGAAGCTGGCTAAGGCCAGGCCAATGTGTTCTCCCGCTTGCTCAAATGCTTGAATGGCAAGTTGGTCGCCCTTCTTAGCGGCTTTGGAGATTCTCTTAGCAGTAACCTTTTTTACATCCCGAAGCGAAGATTTGGCCCCTTTGGTAAGTTTTTTCTTCGCCCATTTGGCGATATTTTTACCAGAAGCCAGGGCTTCTAAGTGACCGCGATGGCCGCAGCCGCACATTGGCCCATCGGGTAGCACTGTGACATGCCCCAGTTCACCGGCCATGCCGGATTCACCGTGAACTAGTTTGCCATCGGTGATGATCCCGCTGCCGATGCCAGTGCTAATGGTAATGTAGAGTAGGTGATTGTGACCTTTTCCCGCACCAACTTGCCACTCTCCTAATGCAGCAAGGTTGGCGTCATTATCTAAAAATGCGGGTACCTGAAATTTCTCCTTCAAATAAGTAGTGATGGGAAAATCTCGAAATTCAGCGATATTAGGGGCGGTATAGATGACTCCTGCTTTGGGGTTCACGGGACCCGGAGCAGCTACACCAATTGAGTTAATGCTTTCACCTTCAGGGCATACAGTTTCGATGAGTTGAACGAGACGCTCCTGTGGAGAAGCGTCAGGGCTGTGGGTGGGGATTTTTAGGACCGATACTGGCTCATAGCCTTCGGATGGAAATACCGCGGCCCGCATTTGTGTCCCACCGATGTCGATGGCGATATAGATGCTCATGCGCCAAAGTATAGCATAAGGGCTTGGTCGTGTAGACATTTCAATTGCGCGATTCGTCTTGGGAACTCATTCTTCTCACGGATGAAATCATTTTATATCAACCGCTCTGGTTGACGCGGGGATCGAATCTTGCTATGATCATCTCCATGGATCGCAATAATTCTCATTGGCTGACGAGATTTTGGCGAGGCATCGTCAAATCGAGCCGATGGCTGAGACCGGGGTTGGGTGTAAAACGGTGGGTGGTAATTGTTTTTGCGGGGACAACCTTTTTGGCAGTGGGATTTGCTCTCTTTGTGCTTGATATTTATCGAAATGTGCCGGATACTTGGTGGTTGCCCGTCATCCAGCTTGTCTCCTTGCAGCCTTTGCCGCGCATTTTGCGCGTGCTCATTTTTGGCGCAATAGGATTGATGATTGTACTTGGGGGAATCTATGGGCTGAATCGATCTCTACTTTTGCCCTTCCGAAGACCTGGCCGGGATGTAGTAGATACTATCGAGACCCATCGTCGGAAACAAGTAGGCCCCAAGATTGCCGCCATTGGCGGTGGTCATGGATTGGCAACACTGCTGCGCGGCCTTAAAGAGTATTCTCACCGCATTACTGCCGTGGTCACTGTAGCTGATGATGGCGGGTCTTCGGGTCGTTTGCGCGAGTCCCTGGGGATTCTGCCCCCTGGCGACATCCGCAATTGTCTTGCAGCGTTATCCAATGATGAAGCCATGATGGCTCAACTATTCCAATATCGGTTTGCCAATGGCGGTGGTGGGTTAGACGGGCATTCTTTTGGCAATCTTTTTATCACGGCTCTCTCGGGGATTACGGGCAGTTTTGAATCCGCGATAGCTGAATCTGGCAAGGTGCTCGCCGTTCATGGACGTGTATTACCTTCTTCGCTGCATGATGTTAAATTAGTCGCCGATATTATTCCGCCTCATGCTACCCAGGAAGTTCGCGTCCGAGGGGAAAGCCGTATTCCAAAAATTGGGGGGAAAATTCGTCGAGTTTGGCTAGATCCCAATAGCCCACCGGCATTCCCCCAGGTTGTCCGAGCTTTATTAAATGCCGATATGATCATTGTGGGTCCCGGAAGCCTCTATACCAGCATCCTTCCTAATTTGTTGGTTCCCGATATTGCTGCAGCTATCCGCGCCAACAAGGGTTTCAAAGTATTTATTTGCAATGTAGCTACCCAACCTGGCGAAACAGAGGGATTTTCTTGCGGAGACCATGTTAGTGCCTTGAATGATCATGTAGGCAGCGGACTTTTTGATTTAGTACTTCATAACAAATCTCAACGTGGAGAGCTGCTCGAAAACATGCAATGGGTTCCGCTAGGAGATGATGCGGATATTGAGTATCCCATGTATAAGGCTAATTTGGTTGACGAAAACGAACCCTGGCATCACGATTCCCGGAAACTTGCCTCAGTGCTGATGGATTTGTTCCAGGCCAGAACGGGACCTCTTGCGCCGCCATAATTTATTGGGGAATCTTGTGTAATTCAAACCAGAGTTGTGATACAATTCACGGCTGGACATCGTATAAAATTGGTGTATGGAACCGTTTCCATACACTGTAAATAAATTTTCGGAGGATTATTATGACAACCAAAGTTGGTATCAATGGATTTGGCCGTATTGGTCGCCAGGTTCTGAAAGCGATTGGTGAATATCACGCGGACACGCTTGAAGTCGTCGCCATTAACGACCTTTACCCTGCGGAAACGAATGCGCATTTGTTTCAATACGACTCAAATTACGGGGTGTTCCCGGGCACAGTTGAGGTCAAAGATGGCAATTTGGTCATTGATGGCAAGACCATTCAGGTTTTTGCTGAACGTGACCCTGGCAACCTGCCTTGGAAAGATCTGGGCGTTGAAATTGTTATTGAAGCAACTGGTGTATTCCGCGATACGAGCAAAGACCCCGGGCCACAGACCCACATTGAGAAGGGCGGTGCCAAAAAAGTTATCATTTCAGCCCCTGGCCAGAACGTGGATTTCACCACCGTGTTAGGTGTCAATGATGAGTTGTATGATCCCGCCAAGCATCACATTCTCTCCAATGCATCTTGCACCACAAACTGTTTAGCCCCACCTATGAAGGTGATCTTGGACAACTTCGGCATTGTCAAAGGCCTGATGACCACCATCCATGCCTACACAACCAGCCAACCCGTCCTCGATTTGGCTGCTAAGGATATGCGCCGCGCTCGCGCTGCTGCTCTCAATATGATCCCCACAACTACCGGTGCTGCCAAAGCCATCTCGATGGTCATTCCTGAACTGGAAGGCAAAATAGACGGCTATGCCATTCGCGTCCCAACGCCCACAGTTTCCATCGTCGATACAGTTGTGCAGGTTGAAAAGAGCACCACGCCCGAAGAGGTTAATGCAGCTATCGAAGCAGCTGCTAATGGCCCCATGAAGGGTTACTTAGGCTTCGAGACCAAACCACTGGTTTCCATGGATTACAAAGGCGACAACCGCTCATCCATCGTCGATGCTGACCTCACTAAGGTTATGGATGGCAACTTGGTCAAGGTTGTCAGTTGGTACGATAACGAGTGGGGTTACTCCAGCCGCGCTGTGGATCTGGCTGCGAAAGTTGCTAAAGCTCTCTAAACGAACTTCGCTTTAAATTTATCCGTGGTGCGTTTCCGTTTCGCTGGGAGCGCACCACGAAGTGTGTATGGAGTAAGTGATGTTTTACAAAAAGACCATCAAAGATTTCGATTTCGCTGGAAAACGCGTCCTTGTTCGTGTGGACTTTAATGTTCCCTTGGATGATGGAAAAGTTGCTGATGATACGCGCATCCAAGCAGCACGGCCAACAATACGATATCTCCGCGATAAAGGTGCCGCAGTGATCTTGTGCTCTCATCTAGGACGACCTAAGGGGCAAATTGTGCCAGAGTTATCCCTCCGCCCTGTTGCAGAATACATGGATGAAATAGCATGTTCACCGGTTTCCTTCGTAGAGGAATGCATTGGTCCCAAAGCGAAATCTGCTGCCGAAGCATTAAAGCCTGGTCAAATTCTGGTCCTGGAGAATACGCGCTTTCACGCGGGCGAGAAGAAAAATGATCCCGATATGGCGGTGCAGTTAGCGGCACTCGCCGATGTATTCGTCAACGATGCCTTTGGAACTGCACATCGCGCTCACGCATCCAATGTCGGTGTGGCGGATCACTTGCCTGCCGTGGCTGGGTTTTTGCTGGAAAAAGAGATCCGCTATTTGGGACAGACCATTGCTGATCCCAATCGTCCTTTTGTAGCCATCCTGGGTGGCGCTAAGGTCAGTGACAAAATCGGTGTAATCCGCAATCTTCTGGGAACTGCCGATCAGATTTTGATTGGCGGCGGTATGGCCAATACCTTCTTTAAATCCCAGGGGTATTCTGTAGGGGATTCCCTGGTCGAAGACGAGGCCCTGGATGTGGCGAGAGGACTACTGGAAGATGCTGGTCCTGCTTTGCGTTTACCCCTCGATGTGGTCATTGCAGATGATTTCGACAATGATGCAGAGAGTAAAGTTATCGGCATGGGTCCCATCCCGGACGGATGGCGCATCTTAGATGTCGGACCTGAGACAATAGAAAGATATTCAAAGGTTGTTGCCGATGCTGGTACTGTTGTCTGGAACGGCCCCATGGGTGTTTTTGAATTTCCTGCTTTTGCTAAGGGCACTTTTGAGCTTGCCAAAGCTGTCGCTGAAAGCAAGGCCGAATCCATCGTTGGCGGTGGTGACTCTGCTGCGGCAATCAAACAATCGGGATTGGCGGACAAAGTCACCCACGTATCTACTGGTGGCGGTGCATCTTTGCAAATGCTCGAAGGGGTTGCACTGCCAGGTTTAGCAGCATTGCAAGATAAGTAATTCACTTTCAATTTTCATGAGACGCAGATTGATTTACTCGAATCTGCGTCTTTATTTATATTCGCAATCTGAAGCAGTAAGCCTTTGCGGAATCCTTGCATTAGTTGGCTACTTCCATAATCAGCGTGTATAATCTGGACAGATCATTCAGGAGATAGATTATGCCCTTTGTCGTTGGGGAGAACGTCGGCCCTTATCGGATAATTGAAAAATTGGGACGAGGTGGTATGGCTACCGTATTCAAAGCGTACCATGCTGCTTTGGATCGTTATGTGGCCATAAAAGCCTTGCATCCAGCCTTTATGGAAGACCCCAATTTCTTAGCCCGTTTTCAACGCGAAGCGCGGGTTGTAGCCAAACTCGAACATCCCAATATCGTCCCGATCTATGATTTCGCTGAGCACGAAGGACGTCCCTATCTGGTGATGAAGTTCATCGAGGGGGATACCCTCAAGGCGCGCGTCGTCCGTGATGGTGTACTCAAAGATCAGATTATCGATATCGTCGAGGCCGTCGGCGCCGCTCTGACATACGCCCATGGCCAAGGGATCCTCCATCGAGATGTGAAGCCTTCCAATGTATTGCTTGCAAACAATGGGCGCATCTACCTAGCAGATTTTGGGCTGGCACGTATTGCCCAGGCGGGTGAGTCTACTCTCTCGGGCGACATGATGCTTGGAACCCCACAATATATATCCCCAGAACAGGCCATGGGGATTGGCGACCTCGATGCGGGGACGGATATCTACTCTTTTGGAGTAATGCTGTACGAATTGACCGTCGGTCAGGTGCCGTTTAGCGCCGATACACCCTTCTCAATCATCCATGATCATATTTACACACCACTGCCTCTTCCTCGCACGATCAATGAAAAAGTGCCTGAGGAAATCGAACGGGTATTGCTCAAGGCGCTAGCCAAAGAGCGCAGTGATCGCTTCGAAGACATCGCGGCTCTCGTTTACGCGTTTTCGCAAGCTTTTGCTCAGGCAGATTCAGGAATCATTCCTGGTGTACAAGCTGTTGTGGAAGCACAAAGGACAGTTGCTCCTTTTCCCCCAACCATAGGTGAAGCGATTCCTGGACCTGGTGAAGGTGCTATTTCCACGGCATCGATTCCGGAAGCGCATGAAAAGCAGGTTCCGTCTGTTCCAACGAAAAAAGCCAAAGAAAAGAAACCCTTCTTCCGCCGCCTGCGCTGGTGGCAGATTGCCATTGTCGCTGTTGGTCTGGTCCTCTGCTGCCTGTTTACGATTGGGATTATCAGCCAGCGTCAGAAAGAACAGCAGCAAGCTGCGGAAACGACGATACCCACTGTGGGGGTTGTGGACGAATTGCCCACCAAAACTCCTTTTGAGAGCGATGGTGATGATCAAATGAGCATCGCAAAGCGGATGGTAGAGGAAAATCCAGATGACCCGCAAGCCTATCTCGAATTAGGCATTGCATTTTTTGACACTGGACAATCCCGGGCTGGTGAAGAAGCATTTAAGACAGCCATTGATTTAAGTGATGGATCTGCTGATGTTTATCTAAAAGTATTAGAGATCTTGAATGAGAAAGAGCTTTGGCTTAATGCAGCACAAGCATACGTAGAGTTCTTCGCTGAGCATCCTGATCAGTTGGAGGGCGGGGAAATTGACAATTTCCATAGGGCTGCCTATATCTCATCATCATTCCCAGTAGCTGAAGAATATATCCCCATCTCTGACGTAAAAAATATTGACCCAGTTTTTGAGCAGGTGCTTAAAGCCAGATACATACTATTTAACTCGTCTCCAGAACGAGCACAATTTGTTCTGGATGAAACCTTCGCAGAAATTCCTGAAGTTTCTGAGGCAGCCTTGCTTCAAGCTGAAATCTATAACTCACAAGGCCAACTGGACGCAGCGAGAGAGATCCTAGAGGTCATGCTGAAGTCAGAAGGACTGCCATTTTGGATGAATGAGTTCATCGAGGAATATATTTATATACCTGCCCAGACTCAAGCCGCAGAAACAGACGACTCTGTCATGAGCGTCGATGAAGCACGAGCCAAGGTTGAAGCTAATCCTGAAGATCCTTGGGCGTATCTCGAGTTAGCTGATGCCCTGATGGCTGCCGGCAAATTTGATGAGATCGAAGCGCAGATACAAGCAGCGATGGAGTATTCAGATGATGATCCCGATGTCTATATGCGCGCCGCTGAAATACTAGCCAAACACAATATCTATCTGTATACGGTTGATATGTATCTTGCCGCGACACGCCTCCCTGGTGGACCTTCTTTCGAGGATGTCGATGGTCTTATTGCTGAGGCGATGTATGTAAGTTCAGTTGGCTCGGATGCAATCAATCACCTCTCAGCTATGGAGTCAGACCTTGATCCAATAATGATGGAAATTGCAAAAATTCGCAATACGCTGCACATTGACGATAGAGAAGTGGCCAGATTCCAACTGCAGAATCTCAGAGAGCAGTATCCTGATGAACCCGAGGTTCTCTTATTAGAGGCTGAGATATTATACATTTTTGGTGATGATGAGGCTGCAATCAAACAGTGGGAATTGCTAGTAGAAGATGAATCTGCACCTATTTGGGTGCGCAGACAAGCGCGTATATTTTTAGTAAAAACCAATCAATGAGGTGAACAATGCGTAAAAAATTTGTTGCTGGAAACTGGAAAATGAATAAGACGATTCCAGAAGCGCGTCAGCTGATCACAGAATTACTGCTGACCCTGAAATCGCTAAATGGAATTGATCGGGCGGTATGTCCGCCCTCGACATCGCTCCCAATGGCGGCCAAGTTACTCGAAGGCACTGGAGTAGGACTCGGTGCTCAAAATATGTATTGGGAAGAAAGTGGTGCTTTTACTGGAGAATTGGCTCCGGCAATGGTGGCCGAGTTGTGCGGCTATGTGATCATAGGCCACTCAGAGCGACGACAATATTTTGGCGAAACGGATGAAACCGTCAACCTGAAAGTCAAGGCTGCGCTTGCCCATGGCCTCACACCCATTGTGTGTATTGGGGAATCATTAGAAGAAAACCAGGCCGGGCAAACTGCCGAGGTAGTCTCACGGCAGGTGCGCGGGGGGCTAGCGGGTCTGACCCCTGAAGACGGGGCCAAGCTGGTCATTGCCTACGAGCCGATCTGGGCCATTGGTACCGGCCTCGCTGCCACAGCCGAAGATGCCAATGCCATCCACCGAGACGTGGTGCGACCTGCCCTTGCGGAAATGTTCGGTGAGCAAGTTGCCCAGGGTATCCAGATCCAATATGGCGGCTCGGTAAAACCCGATAACGCGGCAAGTTATTTCACTCAATCCGATATCGACGGCGCCCTTGTGGGGGGTGCCAGCCTGAAAGCGGACTCATTCGCCGCCATCGCTAAAGCCGCCGCAGAAGCATAATTCAGAATAATCGAAACTCACTGCTGTCTGCTGACGGCTAACAGCTAAATCATGTGGACTCAACTTGACGGCCTGCAATGGGCACTGTTTTCGCTGATCGTTCTCGTTTTTCTCCAACGTTCGTTGCACACAGAAATGCAGGCCGTCTTTCTTTTACTCACTCGACGTCAAGATGTAAGTCTGGTGATCTTCTCGTTGCTCTTTTTGCCGGGGGTACTCCTGCACGAAACTAGCCACTTTCTCATGGCCAAAATACTACGAGTGCGCACCGGGCGCTTTTCCTTGATCCCCCGCCGTCTGGGTGATGGCCGCTTATTGATGGGTTATGTAGAAACAGCCCAGGCAGATATCCTGCGGGATGCTCTGATCGGGGCTGCTCCATTGATTACTGGTGGCTTATTCGTTGCCTATGTCGGGCGAGTTCGCCTTGGTTTATTATCCCTTTGGGATGCACTTTCCACGCTTGATCTGGATACAGCTATCCAGGGGATTTCTCTTCTTTATGCTCGACCGGATTTCTGGATATGGTTCTATCTGGCCGTTGCAGTTAGCAGTACCATGATGCCCTCAATCACTGATCGAAGAGCCTGGCTGCAAGTTAGTCTTGTGGTCGCCTTGTTGCTTGGTATAGCCCTTCTAGTTGGAGTTGGACCTTGGATGTTGGCCAATGTGGCACCTAAAGTCAATGCGGCGCTGCGTTCTGCTGCCGTGATATTGGCCATGAGCGCCGCCATCCACTTTGCCGTCCTGATCCCCGCATTATTCATCCGCCGTGTGCTCAGCCGTATCTTTCGGCTCGAAGTTGTTTAGTGCCAAGTAAAAAAATACGTCGGGCGGATTTCCACATCTGCCCGACGTATTTTTCGATTACAACTGCTAACTTCCAACCCCCACTTTACCCTGTCCCAAACTGACGATCGCCCGCGTCCCCAAGACCTGGAACGATATAGCCGACATCATTGAGATGGCTGTCGATGGTAGCAATATGGATGGGCACATCGGGATGCGCTTCTTGAAGTGTAGCAATCCCTTCGGGAGCAGCCAGGATCCCCACGAACTTTATTTTGCCAACGCCCCATTCTTTGAGAATGTCCACTGTCGCAACCGCTGACCCGCCTGTGGCCAGCATTGGATCTAAGATTAAGCATACAGAGACTGTGGGTGCAATGGGCAGCTTGTTATAGTAAGAAACAGGTTGCAGTGTGCTCTCGTCACGGTACAGGCCTATATGCCAGACCTCGGCGCTGGGCATCAATTCCCAAACCCCTTCTACCATTCCCAACCCTGCCCTTAGGATGGGTACCAGGCCAATCGGTTCTTTCAATTCATACCCAGTAGTTTTCGCCATAGGTGTTTCAACGTCGCGCGGTGCGATTTGAAGATCGGCGGTGGCCTCATAGGTCATCAGTGCGGATACTTCTCGCACAAGCTCGCGGAATTTCTTCGACAATGTGCCGACATCGCGCATGCGCGTGATCTTATGAGCGACAAGTGGGTGTTTGGATTCGAAAACGTTTGACATGGATACCTCCTGGGGAATTTAGCCCAATTATAGACCACATTTAGGAGAGCGGGGAGCGGTTAGCCTGAAACCGAGAGCACGTGAACATTGCAGCTCACGGATAGCAGCTACTGCTATCCGCTGATCGCTAACCGCTCAATCCATTGTATAATAGAACCTATGAGCGAATCGCAGAACCGAGTCATCGATCCTGAGCCCAAACCTGGGGACCGTTTGGATCACGCTTTGCGCCCAACCCGTTTGGCGGACATCATCGGGCAAGCGCAAATCAAAGAGAACCTGCAAATCCTGATCGAAGCCGCGCAGCAGCGTGAAGAAGCCCTGGACCATGTCTTATTCTATGGTCCGCCTGGACTGGGGAAGACTACCCTGGCACATGTGCTTTCCAATGAGATGGGTGTCAACATCAAGGTTACGGCTGGCCCTGCCATCGAGAGGGCTGGCGACCTGGCCGCAATCCTGACGAATCTACGAGCTGGGGATATTCTGTTCATCGATGAGATCCACCGTTTGGGCCGAGCCGTCGAAGAGGTACTCTACCCAGCGATGGAAGATTATGCGCTGGATATTGTCATCGGAAAAGGACCCTCGGCACGTTCGGTTCGCTTGAAGTTGCCGCGCTTCACTGTGGTTGGCGCAACAACCCGGCTGGCCCTGGTCACCGCCCCGCTGCGCGCCCGCTTTGGTGCTACGTACCGCCTGGATTTCTACGATCTCGATGCTATGCGCCAGATCATCGAGCGTGCTGCCGAGAAATTGGAAGTGCACTCCGAGCCCGAAGGGATTGACGCTATTGGGCGGCGTTCCCGGGGGACGCCGCGCGTGGCGCTGCGATTGTTGCGTAGGGTTCGTGATTACGCCCAGGTGCGCGCCGATGGTACGGTCACACAGGATGTTGCCATGCAGGCTCTGGATCTGTTGAGCATCGATGTCCGAGGCCTGGACGAAATGGACCGCAGGGTGCTGCGTGCCATCATCGAGAAGTATAACGGTGGCCCGGTTGGCCTCACAACCATCGCTGCTTCGATCAGCGAAGAGCCCGATACGATCATGGACGTGGTCGAACCCTATCTCATGCAGTTGGGCTTCTTGGATCGCACCTCGCAGGGCAGGGTGGCGACGCCCGCCGCGTACGAACATATTGGTTTGGAACCTCCCCGTCAGCAGCAACCAAAATTATTGTAGAATAAATTAGTGGGACGCACCTGTCAGGTGCTTCCCACTTCTGTGTTTCTAATGTCCCCATCCCCCTTAGTTCGGATTCTCATTATTCTTGGCGTCTCCCTCGCTGCCATTGGCGGATTAATTTTTCTGTTCGAGCGCCTGGGAATAAGCTTTGGGAATTTTCCTGGCAATTTGCGCATCGAGCGGGAAAACTTTAGCTGTGTTTTCGCCTTGGGAACATCGATCCTGATTTCAATTCTATTGACCGTAGTGCTTAATTTGGTGATACGGTTTATAAATAAATGATGTCATTGTGAGTGTCACCACAGTACGCTAGGCAATGCTCAATCAGAAAGAAACATCCTGGTGGCGATATTCTGCGTCGTCACCGGTTCCACCGCAGAGCGGATGGAACTAGAGTAGTTTATAAGCAGGGTGCGCCGCGACAAACACTACGCCAAAACAGTTGAATTGCAATGATAGCTCTGTGTCATTATGAAAACTTCCGACTTTGACTATGATCTCCCCCAAGAGTACATCGCCCAGACTCCCTTGGAGCCGCGCGATGCCTCGCGCTTGCTGATCCTGCGGCGGGATTCTGGCGAGATGGAGCAGGCTCACTTTCGTGATTTGGGTGGCTTCCTGCGCCCGAACGATTTGCTTGTTCTCAATGAGACGCGCGTGATTCCAGCGCGCTTATTTGGGCGTAAAATCCCTACGGGGGGTCGAATAGAGCTGCTCTTGCTACGGAGGCATGAAGCCCAAACTTGGGAAGCCCTCGCTGGGGGGAAGGGCTTGGTTCCGGGAAAGAAAGTTCAAGTTGAAGATGGCCCTCAGGCTGAAATACTGCAGGATTTAGGCGGACCGCGCCGGCTGGTGCGTTTCGATGAGCCGCTTTCACCGAAACTTGATGCCATTGGCAACATGCCCTTGCCTCCCTATATCCAAACACATCTTGATGACCCTGAGCGTTATCAGACAGTGTACGCGCAGGAGCCGGGTTCTGCAGCGGCGCCAACGGCGGGGTTGCACTTCACACCTGGGTTGATTGACCAACTCAAGGGACAGGGGATTCATTTTGCCACGGTAACACTGCATGTAGGGTTGGACACCTTCGCTCCAGTTAACGAAGATGACCCCAGCGAACATCAAATCCACACCGAGTGGTGCCAGATACCCTCGGAGACAGTAGAAGCCATCAAGAAGGCGCGCCACGCGGGAGGTCGCGTGATCGCCGTGGGGACGACCAGCGTACGCACCCTGGAGTCTGCTGCTCGCAACGCGGACCCGGAAGATGACATCGCTCCCTTTGAAGGCCCCACAGATCTTTTTATCTTGCCAGGGTATACATTCAAAATAGTCGATGCAATGATCACCAATTTCCATCTACCGCGCTCGACTTTGATCATGCTAGTTAGCGCCTTTGCAGGTCGGGAATATGTGATGAAGGCCTATGAGTTTGCGAAGGAAAGCGATTATCGCTTTTATTCATTTGGGGATGCGATGCTGATTTTATAGTTATAATAGGTTTACTTAAGGTTTCCATTACGAGAACATTGGCTGCCGAACCTTGATAGAAATCGTACATTAGATATTAGGGATTACAGGTAGGAGTAGTGACATGAATGGTCTCGTTGGTCAAACACTTGGGGGGTACCGGATAATCAGCCAGATCGGCAAAGGCGGGATGTCTACAGTTTATAAGGCATATCAGGCCTCACTTGATCGCTATGTGGCGATTAAGATTTTGCCTGAATACTACGCCCAACAAGATGAGTCTTTTTTGAAGCGTTTTAAACGCGAGGCTCGTTCTGTTGCCAAACTTCGCCACCCTAATATCCTGATTGTGTATGATTATGGTGAACAAGATACAACCGCATATCTTGTGATGGAGTATGTCGAGGCTGGCACGCTAAAGGAGCGTCTAGGCTCGCCCCTGGGTATTCACGAAATCATAAAGTTGTTTGATCAGATTGCTAGTGCGCTTGATTACGCTCACGAGACAGGTGTTGTCCATAGAGATGTTAAGCCCAGCAATGTTCTCTTGCCTAAACCTGATTGGGCGCTGCTGACAGATTTTGGTCTGGCTAAGATGGTGGGGGGGAGTCTGCTCACGCAATCGGGGATGACCGTGGGAACGCCGGCATACATGTCCCCTGAACAGGGCAGGGCAGAGCGGGTAGATGCCCGCAGTGATATTTATTCTCTTGGAGTGATCTTATATGAGATGGCAACGGGGGTTGTGCCTTTTACTGCGGAAACGCCTATGGCTGTCGTTGTCAAACATATCGTTGATCCTTTGCCGTTGCCGCGCAGCAAAAACCCAAATATTTCAGAAATTATGGAGCGCATAATACTGAAATCCATGGCAAAAGATCCTGCCGACCGTTACCAGCGAGCTGGGGAGATTGTAGATGCGCTTCGAATGGTGGCTGAAGGCGAATCATCAGAGCAGACCATGGCGATTTCAACACCTGCTGTCCTCGCAGGTCAACCGGTAGATAGCATTATAGAAGATCAAGCTGTTTCAATAGAGGAACATAAGCCTTTATTAAAGCCAACCCCAAAGAAGAAGCAATCGCTAATTGCGATTCTCGGAGGTCTTGTGGTGGTCGCGGCCATAGTAATTGGGTTGCTCGTTTCTGGTGTATTACCGAACTTTGATCAGATAGCGTCGCGTGGCGAGCCAGTTGCTACCCGTACGTACGAACAACGTAGGGCTGATGGCCATGCCTTTATGGAAGCTGGCGAATATGATTCTGCGGTTGACGAATTCGAGGCCGCGTTAGAACACGATCCAGAAAATGCAGATATCTATTTGGATATCGCGAAAGCGTATGCTCTGGCCGGCGAGAATGAGAAGGTCACTGAAACCCTAGAATTGATGTTCTCTGCTGTGCCTAAGGAGCCTTGGACGCATGAGTCCGTGGGTTGGCTGTATTTAGGAATTGAGCAGTACAAAGAAGCGGCTTCTTCTTTCGAACAGGCAATTAATTTTGGTACAGACTCTGAAGGGGCATATCAAGGATTGGCAACCGCTTTCAAATCCCTTGGGGATCATAAAAAAGCCGTAGAGGTTCTCGAAGAAGCTCTTGCTACGCTTGAAAACACAGGTTCCGGAATTTACGAGGAGCTAGGTAGACTGCATGTCAGTCTGGGGGATTATGAGCAAGCTGAAAAGTATTTCCGTGAGACGATATCGATGGATTCCACAACCTCGTGGTTGTGGTATGACATAGCTGGGCTCTATAAAGACCAGGGCGACGTGGATGGGGCGGTAAGCGTTATGGAGGATGCCTTAGCAGCTAACCCAAAGCAAGTTGAATTCTATGAACATATCGGATGGCTTTATCATGAGGTCGGCGATATTGACGGTGCCATTTACGCCTTCAAGGATGCAATAGCTATATCTCCTGGCTACTTTTCAGCCTATAACAGTCTGTCAGAAATTTATCGTGAAACTGGGCAAGAAGATCAAGCATTTAAAGTACTCCAAAATGCTTTGGATGATTATCCTGATGAGCCGGTACTTTACCATTATCTGGGACGCTTATATCAGGATACAGGTGATGATCTAGGCGGGATACCTTCTCTCGAAAAGGCCATCGATCTCGAACCAGATAATGGCTGGAATTACCTCCACTTAGCTTCATCTTACATTAGAACTGGTCGCGTAAGTGAAGTTTATGATTTGTTAGATAGTGCTGCAGAGCTTGATTCTGAAAACATTGGTGTGTTAGAAGCTATCGGTTGGTTCCTGGTTGAGATCGGCGATTGTGATACTGCGGTTGATTATTTCAACGCTGTACTAGAAATGGATCCCAGTTTGGATAGTGCACGTCAGGGTTTGACAAATTGCGGACAGTGAGACGTAGTACTTTGCACTCACTACTTCATTTGCACCCAACAGGATAGAGCGAAATTCCCACATTGAAAAACTGATATTAACATCTCCGGAATCGGGAATAGTTTTCGGTATACTTATAGTATTGATACGATCATCGATGAGAACGACAGCCTGTGGAGAGGTCGTTCTTTTGGTTTAGGGACAAGGCCTATGAATACAAAAGAAAGGTTTATTGAACATACTCGACTGAGAAGGCAGTATTTTATGGGAATGGTTCTCGTATGGGGGATGATTTTTTCTGGATCGCTATTTTTGAATATCAGTCAGGTTCGGCGGAACACACAGGATGCAGCGCGTTTGCAAGCGCGCGTCGCTTATGAGAAGGATGTGCTCTATCGTCGTTGGAACGCTGGACATGGGGGTGTTTATGTGCCCATTTCGGACGATACGCAGCCAAATCCCTATCTGAGCGAAATCGAGGAGCGCGATATTACAACGCCTTCAGGTAGGGAATTGACTTTGGTAAATCCGGCATATATGACCCGCCAGGTGCATGAATTGCAGTTGCTTGAGAGCGGAGTTCTGGGGCATATCACTAGCCTGAACCCAATACGGTCGGAAAATGCCGCCGATGCATGGGAAACAGAAGCTCTCTTAGCTTTCGAGCAGGGAGAACTCGAAATCAGTTCGATTGAGATAATTGATGGTCAGGCATATATGCGCTTGATGAAACCATTGGCCACTGAGCAAGGATGCTTGTTGTGTCATTCATCCCAGGGGTATCAATTAGGCGATATTCGCGGGGGGATCAGTGTCTCAGTTCCTATGGAACCATTATTGGATATTGAACGAAGGCAGGTTTCTGCCCTTTTGGGCGGACACCTAGCCTTATTTCTGCTGGGTTTTGGGGCTATCTACTGGGGTTGGAGACAATCTGAGATCGGAGAGAAAAATCGACTGAGCGCAGAACAAACACTCATTGAGAGTGAATATCGCTTCCGGGCGATTTTCGAACAGGCGGCAGTAGGTGTAGCACTGATCCGGTCGAAAACGGGGAAATATATTCGTGTAAACCAACGCTTTGCAGATATGCTTGGTTACAGCGTTGATGAACTGCAGTCGAAAACGTATCGAGATATTACTCACCCAGACGATATGCAAGCTGACGAAAACAATATAGAAAAATTTTTCCGAGGCGATGTGCGTGGTTTGAATGTAGTAAAGCGCTACATCCACAAAGATGGTTCCATCGTTTGGGTCAACTTGAATGGGTCTACTTTATGGGGTGAAGATGAGGAGCCTGACCAGCATGTCACAATTATCGAAGATATCACAGAGCGCAAACTTGTCGAGAACGCGCTGCGTGAGAGTGAAGCCAAGTTGCAATCGATATTCCGTGTTGCACCTATTGGAATTGGATTGGTCGGAGAGGATAGGCAGCTCCTTTGGGTCAACGATACCCTATGTGAGATGCTTGGGTATGCGCGTAATGAGTTGAAAGGCCAGAATGCCCGATTCTTGTATCCTACGGATGATGATTACGAATTTGTTGGAAGCGAAAAATATCGCCAGATTAGGGAGAGCGGGACTGGCACAGTTGAGACACGCTGGAAGCAAAAAGATGACACCATCATCGATGTGATTTTGAGTTCGACTCCGATTGATCATGACGATAGATCGGTTGGGGTAACATTCACCGCCCTCGATATTACGGATCGGAAAAATGCTGAAATGCAAGTTCATCAGCGTGCCGACCAGCTTGAATTTCTACGTCAAGCCAGCCTTAAATTGACATCAGATCTGGACTTAGAATCGGTGCTCGATTCGATCCTGGAACAGTCTATGCAATTGGTTACCGCCGATGATGCCCATGTTTTCCTCTACGATAATGAAGTGATTCGATTCGGTGCGGCCAGGTGGGCGGATGGCCGGCAAGAGGGACCATTTGCTGAGCCACGGAAAAATGGTTTGACATATACTGTAGCTCGCAGTGGGGAGTACTTAGGAGGTGTGCAAAAATAAGATCCCATTTTTGAAATGGTCTGGAAGAATC
>CAZLNX010000027.1:0-30562 GCA_964560795.1 uncultured Anaerolineales bacterium
CCCATATATTCAAAATACTGCCGCGGGTTAGAGCCAACGAATTTCATCAATGACCGCGTTTCGCGATCTGAAAAGAGTAACCGGAAAAATCTGCCAAAGATCTTCATGTAATCCCCAAAGCTAACCAAGCCGCCTTGATTGCGTGCTTCACCTCGCATGGTAATCGAGTGGTTCTCACTGTGTAGTTCAGCCAGTCCAGAATTCTGGAATAAAGATTCCCAAACATCCGGAGAATGGAACCGTTGCCCAGTCGCCTCCTCTAAGATATCCACAACTGTTTCAGATGGATCATTTACCCAAATCGCTTCCGTAAAACCAATATAGCCCCCCGGCTTGACCACACGGATATATTCGTTCATGGCCTTCTCTTTATCTGGCACAAAAGCATTGACCGACTCGCAAATCAAGGCGTCGAATTGATCATCATCGAAGGGCAAATCTTGTGCATCACCAAGGCGGAATTCCGTTTGATCTGCGACGCCTTTCACATCAGCCCACCTTTGAGCGCTTTCAATCATCGCAGGAAGGAGATCAACACCCACGACCCGGCAGCCATATTTTTCCGCCACGTAGGCCGCAGAAATCCCGGAACCAGAACCGACATTCAGGAGGGTTTTCCCCGATTCAAGTTTGCACAGTTCTGCTAACTTTTCAGTAGCAAAGGTACCCCCAAGATGCTTAGTATGTCCCATCCTGGCCTGCATATCAAAGTATATGGGCAGTCCAAAATCCGCGGCGCGTATTCTATTTTCTTTAGACATAAATGCCTCCTTCACCAAATTCCTGGCACTAAACGATAACGAGTCTCATGCGTGTATTCTTTATAACCGGATAATTCTTCCTGGAGAGTCTTATCTTCCAAAGCAGTGCGAATGACGGTAGCAATCACCGCTATGGCTATTGGGATAAAAGCCCAGGTGGAGTTCAAAACCAGGGGCGTCATTAGATACCACAAGATTCCACCCGCATAACCGGGATGACGAATCACGCGATAAGGCCCCGTATCACAGACAACATGCCCCCTGTCAGATTGGATGCGTACAAGTGCAGAAAAGAAGCGGTTTTCGAACATTGCCCAAGATGAAAATAGATAACCTGATGCAGCAAGGATCAGGGCAATGAGTTGTCCCCAGAGTGGGAATACATTTGTCCATGCGCTACGAAAATCTAAGCCGGCAACGATGAGAGCAGCCATAGGTGCATACAAGGCTACAATTGGCACCAATATCCGATCCCATTTCTTTGCATCTTTGGCAGTTTGAGAGTGAGCTCGCTCTTTCAACAGTTCTGGGTTTTTTCGGTGTGCCACGAGGCGGCTACCAACCGTTAGCAGGGTACTGACTCCGAAGTAGGCCCAGGCCATGCCCCATTGCGTTGTTTCTGCGGATACGAAAAGAATAAACGGGTTTACGAAAATATATCCAACAAACCCAATAACCACCCGGATAATGGTTTTTCGATCGAGGTCAGTTGTTCCCGCCATGGTGATCCTCCTTTACTGATATCCACGAAGGACACAAAGTTCACTAATTCACTTTGTGTCCTTCGTGGATATACTTCTCCAACCACCTGGCTATCGCGCCTGAGATGCCTTTTCCGATATTGGGCAATTCCATCAAACCATCCTCGCCGCGGGTATGAAAGATATCCAGAATATTCTCGGCAAGCTCATCCACCGTCCAGGCAACTTTGCGATAAGCCCAGATGCGGAAATCTTTGGCCTGTTCCAATTCCAGTTCATAGGTCTTCAAGAACAGCCTCTCGGCGAGGCGTTTGTTGACATCTAATGGAGCAGGTGCCACATAGCGCGGCATGCGGTCTAGCAAACCATGCTTTTCACATAGTTCTCGCACTAACAAACCAATGCGGGCGTTATACGCACCGGGCGGCCCGTATTTTGGTTTACCGTCCACAGGCCAGCGATACATCTTTCGGTACTGATCTTCCAGGGAAGGATCAAAATCTTTCGCCGCTTCCAGGGTGCGTTCAGCCTGAACGCCGTCCATGGTCAGGCCGCCAGCCAACACACACTGACCGCCGTGATCCTTGGTGGCGCGGATCAATTCATCAAGGTGGTTCTCATCATCGCCAACGAAGGGCAGGATGGGCATCATCGAGGTCCCCGCATAAATCCCCGCCTCGGCTATCTCCGCCATGGCGCTCAACCGCTGTTTTGCCCCAGGGCTGCGCGGCTCGAAGGCACGCTTCAAATCAGGGTCCAGGTTGCTAATGCTGAAGAGCACGCCCACCCATGACTTCTGGTTGATCTCAACTAACAAATCCAGATCACGGGTCAGCAGTGGCGAACGCTCGATGACAAACAATGGGAATCCCACATCGAGCACAACTTCCAACATGCCGCGCGAGAATTTGTATTTCTCTTCGGCAGGCTGCTGCCAATCCCCCACGGAGATGATCTCCGGTTCAAGGCCGAAGATCTCGCCTCGCAGCCGCTCAACGGCGTTAGTTTTGACTCCAATCAGCGTATCAAATGTCTCTGGATCGCGTCGTCCCAGGTATCGTCCCCCACGACAGTAACAGAACTCACACCCGCTGCGACAGCCCACATAAGGATGCGCAGTGTATTTCCCCCAGAACCAAGGCCCATCCACATGCATGTGAATGTTGAGGATCTTACGGGTGTGGTATTCCTTGTATTCAAGCTTCATAGGTGACGATTTACATTTGCACGTTGTTCTTCTGTGAGAAACTTCATCGCCTTATTCAACATGATCGCCCTGTGTTTCCGATGCACCTGCCCAGATAACCAATTGGCCATCAATTCGGGATAGTAGCGCCCTAGGGTCTTCAAGCCCCAGCCAACGCCTTTAACCGCGTCCATCTCCCACTCGCTGAACATCGGTTCCAGCAGATCAAGCAGGGATACAGCCTGGGCATCGAGATCAGGATTCCCTTTGGATCGCTTGGCCCAAAAGTGAACAGCCACGCCAACGGCGCGGCGCACCCACCGGTTGGGATGATCACGCCAAAATTGCAGGAGATTCAAAGCCCCCTCGAAGTTGGTCACCAGGCCCGGGCCAGGGACTCGTTCCCCAAGGATATCCGCACCATACCAGACATCGGCAGCAATAATCGCATCGCGTGCACGAGAGAATGCCCCAGACAAATCGTCTTCTAACTGCACATTGAGCACACCCCCGATAACCACCCACCCCCCCATGCTTTGATGTGAGGCAATGAGCTCAGTGAACAGGTTCACGCTTTGCGTAGAATCAACCCCAATGGTTTTGCCAATACGTTCTAATTTGGGAAAGGGTGTTTTTTCAGCCAGCACAGGGGCCAGGAGGGCATATCCTGCAGCAATATTACCATCCTTAACAAACGCCAAGATTTGCCCAGCCAACTGTGCGGCCTCATTTGTTTTCATGACACCCTCCCAAAGTTTTTTGCCTACTGGTTAGTTCAGTATTCGGTCCGGGCTCGCAGCAAGCGCATGCCATTCAGGGTGACAAACAGCGATGCGCCCATATCCGCAAATACCGCCATCCACATGGTGGCTACACCAAAGAAAGCGGCCACCAAGAAAACCGCTTTAATCAGCAGTGCAAACCAGATATTGAAACGAATAGTTTTTAGAGCTTTGCGCCCAAGACGAATAGCCACAGGCAATTTCGAAAGATCATCCGCCATCAGGGCTACATCAGCTGTTTCTAATGCCTGTGCTGTTCCAGCACCTCCCATGGCAATCCCCAGGCTAGCCGCAGCCAAGGCAGGAGCATCATTGATGCCGTCACCAACCATGGCGACCTGCTCGAATTCATCCATCAGGGCTTTTACCGCGCTCAACTTGTCTTCCGGCAGTAGACTTGCTCGAATATCATCAACACCTAAAGTACTCCCAACTGCCTGGGCAACCTTGGCGTTATCACCAGTCAACATTACCGTGTGTTGGACACCAACTTGCTTCAATGCCGACAAGGCTTGTTGGCTGCTGTGCCGCGGCGGATCGCTGACTGCGACATAACCACGCAGTTCGTCGTCTTGTCCGATGATCATGACTGTCTGACCGCGGGCTTCTTCCACCTCGATGCGCTCACAGAAATCCTTGCTGGAAATTGATGAATCATCGCGTAAATACAGTGTGCAGTCGGCAACCTTGATACCGCCATTATCCGTGTGGAATAATTCATGGTTGCCCACTGTGATCTGTTTCCCGTCAACGAAGCCGCGGATACCACGCCCAGGCAACATTTCTACCTGGCGCGCTTTTAATTCGGGCAAGTTCTGATTTCTCGCTGCCCGGCTGATAGCGCGTGCCAAGGGGTGATTGCTGCGGCTTTCAACGGCCGCTGCCAGGGCAAGCATTTCATCACAGTGGTCACAAACCACATCGGCGTTTTGCTGACGCGCCTCGTGACAGCAATCGTCAACACAGGCAATTGCAGTAAGCTCGGGGCGGCCATGGGTTAGAGTACCAGTTTTGTCAAATGCAATAACCTGCACTTCGCCAAGGCTTTCAAGGAAGGCACCCCCTTTGACCAACACGCCGCGCTTTGCCAGGGAAGAAATCGCGCTGACAACGGTCACTGGCGTAGCAATGACCAAAGCACAGGGGCAAGCAATCACCAGCATTGCCAGGGCGCGGTATAACCATCCATGGGCATCCGGCGTATCTAGGAAAGGTTGACCAAAGAGTAGCGGTGGGATTGCCGCGATCAGCACAGCGCCAATAACCACGGCAGGGGTATAAACGCGCGCAAAGCGATCGACAAAACGCTGTACGGGTGTCTTTTGAGACTGCGCTTCCTCCACCATGTGGATCAAACGCGCCAAGGTGTTATCAGCCGCTAGGTGGGTGATCTCGATCTCTAAAGCTCCCTCGCAATTGACCGTGCCTGCGAATACTTCTGCGCCCATATCCTTTTCTACGGGGATGCTCTCCCCTGTGATGGGGGCTTGATCAACTGCGGAACGACCGGAGCGCACAATGCCATCCATGGGGATGCGTTCGCCTGGCTTGACCAGGATCATATCGCCAACGTTCAAGGCATCCACCGGGAGAACTTGCTCGTGCGTGTCGCACCAGGGGCAGGGGCCACTTTCATAAACACCAGAGCCATCGGGCAATTCACCCCCCAAATGACCTTCGCAATCCATACAACTTTGGATCACCGTGGCTTCGGGCGGTGCCAACAGCATCAAACTGCGGATGCTGTCACGAGCGCGCTCCATTGTAAATCCTTCCAGAGCCTCGCCCAGGCTGAAGAGCACAATCACCGTGGCGGCTTCACCATATTCACCAATGATATAGGCACCCACCGCAGCAACAGTCATCAACACGTTCATGTCCAGGCCCAGCCCGCTGCGCAAGGCCATCCAACCGGAACGCGCCGGATAGATAATGCCCACCAAGCCCCCAATGGTGAGCAGGCCAATCTTCAGGGGTTCTGGCAAGCCCAACCATCCCACGGCGAAAGCCAGCAGCACCAATATCATGCCGATCAGCGCGGTGAAATTGCGCGGTCGTTTTATTACTACCCAGGCCAGACGCCAGCCCGATAGAACCTCGGGGCGCTCGCTTGCTTCGGCAACACCATAGCCCATACCCTGAATGAACTTTCGGATGCTGGTTTCATCGAAGTTTTCATTGATCCCATTGACATGCATTTTAGCTGTCGCAAAGTTGACCTTGCACTCTGCCACGCCTTCGAGATTGCCGACACCCTTCTCGAGGGTCAAGGCACAATCTGCACAGTCCATGCCGGAAATGTTAAGTTCTAGTGTATTCTGCATAATGTTATTTTGATTTGTCAAAAGCTCTCTTTAACACATTGAAACTGTCATTCCGAACGCCGAAGGCGGTGAGGAATCCCTGATGATTCGCTTGGATTATTACATTCACAGGCACTTGAACAAGCTCTGCATCAGGGATTCTTCACTCCACTTAGCTTCCATTTACATTGCAGCTAAGCTCCGTTCAGAATGACAAAATTAAACAAGCAAAGAACATGTTTACTCTTCCAATAGGCATTATAGTTTAGGGAAATAACGTCCAGTTTCCTTCATATATTGTCGATATTCATCACCGAAACGTTCGATGAGTTTAGCTTCTTCGATGGGCGTACGCATAAATAAGATGGCAAAAGTGAGCAATATCAATAGCAGCATAAACCAATTGGCGGTCAGTAAACTTAATCCAACAAAGGAGAGAAAGCCAATTGTATAGAGCGGATGCCGCACCCAACGATATGGTCCATTGACCACCAGGGTGTGTTCTTCACGAATGGCCACAGTCTTGGTGACATTCTTACCTAGACTGCGAAAGATCCAGTAAAACAAAGGTACACATAAAGCCATGAGGGCTACTCCCAACCAGCGCACCCAACCGGGGAGCGGCAACTGCGACCAGGCCATCCAGGCTGGGTTGATGAAATATATCAGCATAGATAGCCATAAGGTCAACCCAAAAACTTTGCGCAGTCCCAGAATGACGGATCCTTCTTCTTTATCCGAGATATCTTCGCCACTCTGTTGAGCCTGACGCCGGTGATATACCGATATGGCAAAGCCAATCAATGCCAGCGCCAGCCCAATAAAGCGGAAAGTACTTTCACTATCCATACTTCACACCAAAAAACCCGCAATCAAGCGCCAGACCTGTGCCACCAGGAATGTAACTACGAAGCCCATCACAACTGGCAAAAGGGATGAAATCCATGTCCATTTGGCACTGCCGGTCTCTTTGTAGATGGTGTAGATAGTAGTGCTGCAGGGATTGTGGATTAGGCTGAATAACATCAGGTTGACGGCGGTCAGCAAGGTCCAGCCACCAGCCTGGAAGAGAGAGAGTGTTTCCATATTGGAATCTAGCTCGAACATTACTCCTACACCTTCACCGCCCGCCGCGCCAGTTACCAGCACAGTGAGCATCAAGATGGTGGGGATGACGATCTCATTAGCCGGTATGGCAACGATATAAGCGACCAAAATCACGCCATTCAACCCTATCAAAATCCCCAATGGGTTTAGGAAACCGATCAGGTGCTCGGCGATGCTCAAACCAGCGATGTTAATATTGGCTAAAAGCCAGATCACCGCGCCAGCAGGCAGGGCGAAGACAACCGCACGCCAGAGTACGATCAAGGTGCGGTCGATGATCGAAGTGTAGATGGTTTGCCAGATGCGGGGGGGTCTGTATGGAGGCAGTTCCAAGCTAAAGGTGGACACTTCACCCCGAAGGACAGTTCGAGAGAGTCCCCATGAAACAGCAAAGCTGAGGAAAACGCCCAATACCGCAATGCCTACCACGGCCAGGGCAGAGACCAAGCCACCCAGATAAGCCGGGACCAAACCGCCGATGAAGATCGTGGCGATCAGGATTTGCGTGGGCCAGCGCCCGTTGCAGAGGGCGAAGTTGTTAGTGATGATAGCGATCAGACGCTCGCGCGGGCTGTCGATCACCCGGGTGGCCACTACTCCCGCAGCATTACAGCCAAAACCCATCGACATACTCAGAGCCTGCTTTCCATGCGCACCGACTCTGCGGAACATATTGTCCAAATTGAAGGCCACACGCGGTAGATATCCAAAATCTTCCAGCAAAGTGAACAAGGGGAAGAAGATCGCCATAGGCGGTAACATCACGCTGATCACCCAGGCTGTGGCCAGGTAAACGCCATCGAACAAGAACCCACTCAACCACCAGGGCATACCGATATTGGCACCAAAGGTATTCAAGGCTGGATGAATAGTGTCGAGAAGCAACGATGCTATCATCGCAGAAGGCACATTAGCTCCTGCAATAGTCAGCCAAAAGACCAGGGTCAGCAGCAAGATCATGATGGGGAAACCCCACACACGGCTGGTGACCAAACGATCAATGGTGCGGTCCAAATCAAAGCGCGGCTTTTCTTCGGGGAGTGTGAGCGCCCGGTCGGCGATGCGCGCTGCATCGGTATAAATTGATTCCATCACTTGCTCATGAAAATCCCCGCTGATATCCCAACGTAAGGACTGAGCAGTGCTTAGTATCTCATCTGCAGTAATTGTTTTTTCAGTACTCATCGTTACTCCAATTTCAGTAAACGGTAATCAGTGAACAGTTGTCAGTGTTTGGTATTGGAACTGATAACTAAATACTGTTCACTGATTACTTACTACTGGTTACCAATAACTTGTAATTGCGCCGCCCTCTGCTCCAAATCGCCGTAGGTCAGATCACCCAATTCGCCTTTGCGCAGGGCTTCAGCGATACGCTCATCACCGTCTAAGAGCCGCATCGCGACCCAGCGAGGGTTCGGCAGATCAGGGAGAGCTACTTCGATCTGCTCGATTAATTGGGTTACAGCATGCTTGAGTGATGGGGACTCATACTGCACGCGATAGGGTTTACCTTCGGTTTCTCCCATGGCGACTTCATGGATCGCCTGCAAGAGCAGGTTCATGCCCTCTCCGTATCGGGCAATCGTTGGCACCACCGGCACACCTAAATCGCGCGCCAGGCGGCGGTCGTCAACCTGGAAACCATGACGCTCGGCTTCATCCATCAGGTTCAAACTAACCACCACTCGATTAGTAATCTCCATCACCTGGAGAACCAAATTCAAGTTGCGTTCCAGTCGTGAAGCATCCACGACCACCACAGTTACATCGGGCTGACCGAACAAAATAAAATCACGCGCCACTTCTTCATCCAGGCTGGTGGCGAGCAACGAATACGTTCCAGGTAAGTCGACCAGTTTATAGCGGTTGCCGCCATACTCAAAACCGCCCTCGGCACGGGTGACCGTTTTTCCCGGCCAGTTACCGGTATGCTGACGCAAGCCGGTGAGAGCATTGAATACGGTACTTTTACCAGTATTGGGATTGCCCGCCAAAGCGACGGCAAAATCCCAATCACCCATATCGACGCCCAATTTAAGCAAGTTGGCCGCGTTATGAACCGGGCACGTCTCGCATGGGGCTGCCGTGACATCTATTGATTTTAATTTTTCTTCAATCATTATTTGTTTCCTCTAACCCTAAAGGTCTCCGAGACCTTTAGGGTTTCAATTAACTATACGAGTAATATTGATCTGATCAGCCTGTGCAGACCGTAATGCAATAACAGCACCACGTACGCGATACCCTGTGGGGTCGCCGCTGGGGCTGCTGATTTCAGCTTCAATGACCGTGCCGGGCAAGATACCTAGATCCATCAACCGGCGCCGTTCTGCGCCCCTGATGCGGGGGGAGATTGAAACAACCTGGCCCGACTCTCCGGAGGTTAGGCTGGTTAGTGTTTCCCCAAGGGGTTCTTCTTCCCGAACTTCATCAGGAAGCGGCTCAACGCCGACATTAGCCGCGATCAATGGCGCCAAGGTGTGCTCATCACCGCCAGCCCAAAAGCGAATCCGCCGTGACGACGCTTCGACCATGCGCACGATCATGCCCACATGCAGGCCCTCGGCTACCAATTGAGCGAAGACAGCCTCCGGCTCATCTTCAAGATGCGCAATGCGAGCGGGCGTATCAACGGCTAAATCTGGCAGCGCGACACGTTGACCATAAACCATCTCGCCTTCAGCTGTGGGGATGGGATCACCATGGGGGTCATGCGTGGGGTTGCCAAGACGCGCCGATAATTGGCTGGTCTCAGCAGGTGAGAGCATATGTTCATACTGCTCGGCTTGTCCGTGCCACTCTTCTTCCTCGAAGCCAGTTGCATCGGCCAAGTAGCGTTCCCACAATCGGTGGGCACGTATAATTTGTAGCGCATAATCGCGCCCTGCCGGCGTCAAGTGGAAATTCTCGCCTTCCACACGAATCAACTCACTGGCTTCTAACTGCTCGAGCAATTCGGCAACTGCATCACCGCTAGTATTCAACGCGCCAGCCAAACTTTTGACTGTCGCACGGCGATCATGAATTTCATATTGATGGATATGTTTGAGCGCATCTTCGCGCAGCACTCGCTCTGTCATACTACGAGCACGCTGCCAGCGCCAAAATGCGCCCTGCTCTGGGCGAAAAATCCAAACGCCAACGATTGCCAGGAGCGCAGCTACTAATAAAGAAATAAGGGGATCTGGCATAGTAACACCTCTAAATTTGGTTTGCTGGTTGGATAGTTGGTTTGTTCGTACAGACTATCAAACTAACCTACTATCCAACTTCTTTACTTCCTCTGCCGATACAATTCTGGATCAACCACAGCCATCATTGCCTGAGAATCCAATTCGCCACCCAAGAAACGAGCAATTTTCTCAACTTGGGGGGCAGGATCGGCAAGCATAGCATTGTAATCAACATCGATGAAACGCAAGTTGGTTTGTTTATCCATCCAATCTTCAACTTGTTTGATATGCTTTTGAAACAGCACCGCCATGGTGTCGTCATCGACTTTCTTTTCCTCGCCGCGGCGCTCCAACATCTTCGATTGGGAGGCTAATACTTCATCGATCTTGCGGCGCATAAACAACACCCTATATTCGTTATCCGGGGGTAATTCCACCAATAACGCGCCAATCAGCTTGACTACCTTGCCTTGCGCTTCGGGCAGCCAGGCGACATCGCCTTCTTTGAGCTTCTTGGCTCGTTCGAACTCGTAATAGCCCTTGGGGTTATCGTCATCCGCGGTGCGGATATGATCTGTCAACGGGGGAATACCGCCAGCCTCGAGCATCTTCATCACCATCGACGTACCTGAACGGGGAAGTCCAGACACGATGATGATGGGTTCACCTTTTGATTTAAAAAGACCTTTCAGAAAAGCATTCATACTTTTTCCATTCTATTGTCAACTACTGACCGCAGACAGCGGACCGCCGACCGTAATAAATCTTGCTGTGATCCCTGGTCCGCGATCTGCCGTCCGCTATTTTCATCAGTGTGCTTTCTCCAACAATGATTTCACTGCCTTGATCTTCGTTGCAGGAAACTCTAACTCTGCCAAAGCGCCATCTTCGTCGCCCTCGACAATGCGTCGTCCCAAACCAGAGTGGCGCCACATCTTCAAATCCTCTTCAACAGGCGATCCGATGATATCTTCGCGGAAGACCTTGCCATCTTCCAGCACTACCACACGGTTGGTCTGACGGGCAACGGCAGGGTCGTGGGTCACTACAATGAAGGTGGTGCCCTGGCTCTCGTTGAGTTCGTGCAAAAGGCCCATGAGGGCACGACCAGCCTCTGTATCCAGGCTGCCGGTAGGTTCATCGGCCAAAACCAGGGAAGGATTGTTAGCCAGGGCACGCGCAACTGCCACGCGCTGCCTCTGCCCGCCGGACAGTTGATTGGGGAGATGCCGCATACGATCACCCAAGCCGACCAACTCCAACAACTCTTTGGAGCGCGTGCGACGAGCGAACATATTGCGTTGTCCCATCATAGGCACTTCGACATTCTCTCTCGCAGTCAAGGTAGGGATCAAATTATGCAGTTGAAACACGAAACCAACTGTTTGGGCGCGGAATTTATCCTTATTCCGAATCTTGGCCAAATCTTTGCCATTGATGAACACTTGTCCGCTGGTAGGTTTATCTAAGGCACCGACCATATTCAGCAGGGTGCTCTTTCCACTCCCGCTGGGTCCCATCACAGTTAGCAGTTCACCATGTTTTATCTTCAGGCTGACTCCATCCAAAGCACGGATTTCCTCTCCATCGCCATAGATTCGTGTCAAATCCTGAATTTCGATCAGGTAAGGAGATGATGTTTCTTCTTTTTTGCTCATAGTTTTCTCCGCAGTAGCTGGGTGCATAGTTGATTGCTCGAACGAAATCTGTGATATGCACACCTGCGAACTTACCTACTCATCTAACTCGATATCCACGAAGGCAGTCATACCCCAACGCAACCCATCTGGGATCTCACTGAGTTCTATGACGACAGGATAATTCACACCAGAACCTTCAGAATCTTTAGGTGCGATGCGGGTCACCGTGCCTTCGCTGACAATATCAGGTAAAGCATCAAAGGTTACGACAGCAATATCACCGATCTTAATTTGAGCCACATCGATCTCGTTGAGATCTGTGGTATCAACCCGTAAGTGACCCAAATCTGCCAGAACCAGGACTGGTACACCAGGGGATACCCACTCACTGGGGTTAATATTTAACTCCGAGACCACTCCGTCGAAGGGAGCCAGCAACTGTAAATCGTTGAGTGCGGCTTCGGCGGCAGCAAGTTGTGCTTCGGCATTAGCAATGCGCGCATCAAGAACGGCTACATCATCGGGGTCCGGGCCATCTTTGTAGATTTCATAATCTCGATAGGCATTCTCGATCTGAGCTTCGAGCAGCGCAACATCGCCAGCAGAAGGACCTTCTTGCACGCGCTCCCAGTTGCGTTGTGCATCAGAGAGCTGCGCTTTTGCCGTAGCGAAATTAGCTTCAGCCACAGCAATATCGGCTTGGCTACCGGTGCCTTGTAAGGCGTTCAAACGCCGTACGGCATCATCGTAAACCTGCTGTGCAGCCGATTTCCTGGCCAGGAAGTTGGCGCGTGTCAAATCATCTTCGTTTCTATCTTCATAATCCTTGAAGTCGTCGATGGCGTCTTCGAGGGCATCTTTGGCCAGGATTACCTGCGCCTTTTGAGCATCAATATCTGCTTGATCTGCCGTGTTGATCGTGTAATTGTACGTGCGCTCGGTGTTTTCGATAGCCTTTTCAGCATCTGCAATGGCTTGCAATGCCAGCGCTTCTTGCAGTTCGGTATCGAGCAGATCTTCAAGCGCATCCTCAGCATCTTCGGCAGTTTTTAAGGCATCAGCGGCAAACAGGTTGGTATTATCAAAGAGATCGCCGAGTGCTGCCTGGGCGTTGGTGAGTTCAAACTGGGCAGCAGTCACCGCTGCCAGAGCTTGTTCGCCGCCCTTGATTTGAATAAGCAGTTGGCTTTCAGTCACGAAATCACCCTCGCTGACTAGGACATCAGCCACTACACCGACAGTGCTGACACTGAGCGAGGCAAATTGCTCGGGGAGGATTTTCCCAGTGGCGCTTACCACAGGGGTGTAATCTTCAACAACGGGCACTGGAGTTGGTGTGGGTTCTGCCAATCCAGGAATGCTATCGCATCCTGTAAGCAACAGTATTATAAATACTCCCACTATAAAAATAATGCTTAGGTTCTTGTTCTTCATACTATCTCTCCTTATTTTTTTATTATTCATATCTAAGCGCCTCTACAGGCTGCAATCGGGTAGCCCGGAAAGCTGGGTAAAAGCCCCCCAGTACACCCAAGAAAATTGCTAAACCAATGGCGTTATAAAAAATATCGATATCCCAACGAAGTTGAAGCAGGTCACCCATCAGGGGAGCACGTAGCAGCAAATCGCCCAACCCGAAGGCAACGAAGATGCCGGCAATGGCCCCAAAGATGCCCAGCAACAAAGCTTCGGTCATGATCATTCGCAGGATGCGCACTCGGCGCCACCCCAACGCCCGCAGCACACCAATCTCACGGGTACGCTCCAATACCGACATTAACATGGCATTCATCACACCCACACCACCAACCATAATTGCCAGAAATGAAATCCCCGCCATCATTGCATTTGAGGCCTCGAAATCAGGCATTTGCTCGGCAAAATCACCCGTCAGGGCTGCGTGGACCTCGGGGAAGCGGGTATTGATCATCTCAACAATTTCTTCCGCCTGAGATGGGTCTTTGACCTTGACCATATAAAGGCTTACTTTGCGGGATTTCCCAATTAGAGTTTGTCCATCTCGCAGAGAGACCACACCGCCTAATTCATAAAATCCGGTGCCGCTTTCATAAATACCCACCACACGGAATCGGCTGCTCATCAACTCGATGGTATCGCCTACACCCACGTTCATATTGTCCGCCATCATCCGTCCCAACATGATCTGACGATTGGTGGTCAGCCGCTCCCCTTCGACGACATTGATACGTTGAATACTATATTCGTTGGGTGCCAGTCCACGGTAAATGAAAAACATACCCGAATCCGGCATGGCTGTGGCGGAGAAAATTACCCCACTAACACTTTCGATTTCCGATAGAGATGCGATCTTGGTGCCAACTCGCTGATCAATGGTGCTGTATCCGGTATCGGCAATCCCAGCCTGACGGAGCATGATCTCCGCATCACCACCCATATTTGACACCATATCCATGGTTCCGCGCACCATAGCTTCCATAGCCATAATGCCACCTACGGTTACGCCAATCACACTCAAAGTGAGCAAGGTTCGGCTTGTACGCTGCCAGAGACTCTGTATTGGCATCCCACCAATCGGCAAGCGACGCGCCTTCCCCGCGCTACCTCCTTCATAGCGCAGCGCTTCTACCGGCTGCAAGCGAGAAGCTTTCCAGGCAGGGTAAGCTCCACCAACAAATCCCAAAACTAAAACTGTGACTCCTGCTTGGATCAAAATCCCAGGGCGGATATTATCGGCGGAAGCACCAAAGAAACTAATCACATCCGATGCCCCCACCAACATCAACCATCCCAACCCAATTCCTAGCACGCCCCCTAAGATACCCACAAGCAAGGATTCACCCAAAATCATGCGTAGGATGCGACGTTTGTTCCATCCTACGGATCGCAGCACGCCAATTTCTCGGGTTCGTTCCATTACGGCCATTAACTGGGAATTCATCATCCCGATGCCCCCAATGACAATGGATAGCCCAGCGATGGACCAGGCAAAGCCTTGCATATAATTGCCCATAAGCTGCTTGTCGGCGAAAGATTCTGTGCTGCTTATGGCCACATCTGACCATAAACGCCCCACACGTTCTTCGAGGCGAGCACTCAAGTTAGGGTCTTTGAGTTGAACATAAAATAAACTGACTTTGTTCTGAATGCCCAGAAGTTCCTGCGCTTCTCTCAGGGGAAGCACGGCACCGCTGTCTTCTAAATCCTTACCTGTTTCATAGATGCCCACGATGCGGAACACGCTTTCCGTAAGTCGCAGCGTATCACCTACCTTCTTCTCCATAATTTCGGCAGCCGAGGCACCCAAGATTAGGGGTTTGCCTTTAGCGCGCTGTGCTTCTCGATTATCGAGGCCAACTCCTTCAATGATCTTGAAACGACCAAGTACAAAGCTATCTTCAGGGTAACCGAAGACAAAGAAATAGGGCACATCTTCCGTTTGCACAAAACTTTGTACCATGGGGCTGATGGCGGCCACCTCGGGCATGGCAGCCAATTCTCGGCCAATGGATTCATCGATAATGCTCAAACTGACATCCATAGCTTCAGGCTGGCTGAGAACCAAATCGGCTTTGCTGCCCGTGAGAAATGAGTCATACCCAGCCTGAACTCCATCCGCCAGGGCGCCTAAAGCGACAATCGCCGCAACGCCTATTGAGATGCTTAAGACAGTCAGTATTGTGCGTCCTTTGCGTCGAAGTAAATTTTTGAAGATCATTGTTTATGCACCATTACTCATAACGTAGCGCCTCAACCGGCTGCAAACGGGTTGCGCGGAAGGCCGGATATAAGCCACCTAAGAGACCCAAAAATAAGGCCACTGAGATCGCTCGCAAGAAGGTATCTAATTCCCAGCGAGCGGTAAGCATGCCATTGTAAAGTGGAACATTGTTGAGTGCATTGAATAGAAGGAAGGCCACACCAATACCCAGCAAGCCGCCCAATAATCCCAACAAGAGTGATTCGTTCATAATCAAACGCAAGATTCGCCAGCGACGCCAACCCAAAGCACGAAACACCCCAATCTCTCGTGTGCGCTCCATCACCGCCATCAACATGGCATTCAGCACGCCAACCCCACCAACGAAGATCGCAAGAAATGAGATGGACCCCAGCATGGCGCTGACATTAGCCATATCGGGCATTTCATCAGCGAAATCACCACTCAAACTGGCGTGCGCATCTGGCATTTGGGCATTGATTTTGCTCACAACAGCTTCGGCTTGCGCGGGATCATGCACCTTGACCATCAACATGCTGACTTTGCGAGGTCGCCCCATGAAGTTTTGCACATCTCTCAGGGTAGCCACGCCGCCCATTTCCTGCCAGGTTACACCCGATTCGTAAATGCCAACAATTCTGAAACGGCTGCCGCTGATTTCCATGGTGTCACCAACCGATAGATTCAAACCTTCGGCCATCATGCTGCCAAGCATCATCTGATGATTGGTAGTGATCAGCTCTCCTTCAACAATGTTGAATTGGCGTACAGCATATTCATTGGGAGCATACCCCAACAAAATAAATATCGTGCCAGTGTCAGGTAACATCGTTCCTGAAAAAGCTAAGCCGCTGACATGGGCGACTTCTGGAAGGGCAGCAATTTGATCAACGACGCGCTCGTCCAGGGCGCTGTACTCCGTATCGGCAACACCGGCCTGACGTACCATGATCTCCGAACCGGCGCTCATCCCCGAGAAGGTATCCATCATGCCAAAAACACCCGCTTCCAAAGCAATGATGCCGCCCACAGTGATGGCGATGACACCTAAGGTCAGCAGCGTGCGGGTCGTGCGCTGCGACAAATTCTGCAATGCCATGCCACCGATGGGCAGGCGTCGGGCTTTTGAGCCAGATGTACCTCCCTCATATCGTAGGGCTTCGATTGGGGGCATGCGAGAAGCTCTCCAGGCAGGGTAAGCCCCACCCACAAAGCCCAACACAACGACAGTGAGCAGGGCCTGTTGGATTAGCTCAGGGGTGACACTGTTCTTGGAAGCACCAAAAAATCCGGCGAAATCTTCAAAGGAGGAAATCATAAACCAACCGAGGGCAATCCCGATCACACCCCCTATCAATCCTACAAGCAGAGACTCGCCCAGGATCATGCGCAAGATGCGACTGCGTTTCCATCCCACTGATCTTAGAACTCCTATCTCGCGAGTACGTTCAACCACAGCCATCATCTGTGCATTCATCATCCCCACGCCGCCAATGATAATCGCCAACCCGGCGATCACCCATACGAAGGCTTTCATGATGTCGCCCATCATCTGTTTGTCGGCGAAATCATCGGTTGTGCTCAGGGAGAGATCCGGCCATCGGCGTTCAACGCGGCTTGCTACGCGCTCACTCAGTGAAGCATCTTTGAGTTGGATATAGACAATGCTGACCTGGCGCAGGCGTCCTAAAAGCTCTTGAGCATCTCTGAGAGGCAGAACGGCGCCGTTATCCTCGAGGGTTGCCCCGGTCTCATAGATGCCGATAATGCGGAATACGCGTTCTTGAATTCGCAGTGTGTCCCCAACTTGTTTGTTGAGCGCTTCAGCAGAGCTGGAGCCCAGCAGCATTGGTTTTCCGCGGCCATACACAACTTCCCTGGAATCAAGCCCGACGCCTGAGATGATGTTGAAACGACCCAGGATAAAACTGTCTTCAGGGTAGCCAAACACAAAAAACATCGGGATTTGTTCAGCCTGGACAATCCCCTCTAACATGCCACTGGCAGCCAAAACCTCTGACATATCTTCGATTTCACCACTGACGTTTTCATCGACCGTGCTCATGCTGACATCGAATGCATCGGGTTGGCTGAGGATCAAATCGGCCTTACTGCCCGTCAGGAAGGAGTCGTAGCCGGCTGCCAAGCCATTGGCCAGCGCGCCTAAACCAACAATAGCGGCCACACCGATGCCAATGCCTAAAGCAGTCAGTATTGTTCGCCCCTTTCGTCGAAGTAAGTTCTTGAAAATCATTTTGATCCTAATTGGAGGAGGAGTGCTCTCCATTATGCTCCCGTTCATCCTGAGGGACCCCCAAATTATTTAGGGATTTAGGTTCACCTAAATTTCGGTGTCAGAGTATTTTCACCTCTGGGATAGTCAAAAGGTGAAAAGCCAACGTTGACATCCAGGGGGCTTTACGCAGTTTTCTTTCTCCTTCAACAGCTTCCCCGCGCTTGGTGATCTCCCGGCAGTGTTCCAGGACAGCTTCGTCTGTGAAGTAGTTTTCCAAAGCGGTCTCACCGGTAAGAATCTCGCGTAAACCAAGTTTCATATAGATGGTGCTGACTAGCTCGGAAACCCAGCCAGGGCTGAGTACAAGTTCGTCGGCCATATCGCGGATGGCCAGGTTGAATATCATCGCCAGTCGGATGACTTCCTTCTCTCGTGGGGTAAACGCAGACCATTGCTTTCTACCGTCCATAATGCGCAACCCAGAAGGCAATGAGACCTCGTCAACCAGATTTCGAACTCCCGGTGTGATGACCAGGTGCCCTTTATGAATATCAGCCACGGCCGAGGCTAACGCATAGAGTAATTCACCTTTTAGTATATATCCGCCGCGCCCGGCTTTTAGCACCTGTGTCAGCGGCTCGCGAGAGGCCTTAGTTGCTGTGTAAAGGATCACCGGGGAAGTAGACATCTCTTGGGTCATGGCAGCCAACTCAAAAGGTAAGATCGGTGCTCCAGGAATCTCTGTGTCCAGTACCACCACATCGACCTTGGCATCTCGCTGGGCCAGGAAGTCCGTCAAACCGTTCTTATCTGTCGCCTCACCAACCACGCGTGTCCGCCAATCGCGTGTTAGCAGTAAGGACATCAGATCGCGGGCAAAAGGGTCATCTTCAACAATCAGGACGCGGATATCTTTATGCATAGATCACTCTTTTTCTACAAATATTTGCTGGGTGATACGCATACCCAGCACCACTGGCTTAGTGCGCCCATTGATGAGTAGCGTAAGATTGCCGTCAAACGGCGTAAACCCAGTCACCTTAAAGTTGGCGCCCGGGACAATGCCATGATCACTCAGATAACGCAGCAATTCGGGATCGGTATCGCGCACACGTTGAATAGTGCCTCGTTCTTCCGGCCGCAAATGGCTGAGACACAACGTAGCATGCGTTGGGATTTCCAGATCTTTTGTGGGAATAGGGTCACCATGAGGATCATGCGTTGGATCCCCTAAAACCTCGGCAATGCGTTGTTCAAATTTATCAGAGATAACATGTTCCAACCGATCGGCCTCTGCATCGACCTCATCCCAGGAATATCCCAGAGTTTGATGGAGAAACAGCTCCAACAATCGGTGGTGGCGAATGATCTCCAGAGCTACTTTTTCACCATCTGACGTCAGCACAACCCCGCGATGTTTCTGATATTCGACCAGGGGGGGCGTGGTATCGGCGAGTTTTTTGATCATACCGGTAACTGAGGCTGGAGCGATATCCAGGACTTCGGCAATCTGGGTTGTGCTGGCGCGCCCAAAATTAAGCGACAGATCGTATATAGTTTTCAAGTAGTCTTCAACGGCGTGGGTCAGTTCGTCACGCATGGCTAAATCCTTTTTTAGGTGAGACTAAATTTCAGGAATTGTAGCAAACAGCAGGGTGGTTGTCAAGTTTTTGGACTCCACTAGCAGGGCATAGAACGACTGCTGAATGAGAAGACCCAAAACAACCTTTCGGGGAGCAAGCCAACCGCGTTGGCGATTGAATCAGGCTAATCTCATCCTACCAAATCCGCCCAACGCGGTTGGGCGCCTAACCCGGAAAGCTTTTTACAGAGAGAAAATCCATTTGCGATTGCCCTGCTCTTCTGGGGGTGTTTAGCTACTGTCACGACTTTCTTAAAGTTGAGTACATTTCGAATTTTTCAAAGAAACCTGTCACCCTGAGGCGACGCCGAAGGCGGCAGGGTCTAGCAAAGCTAAATTGGCGCTGCGCTAGATGCTTCACTCGCCAAGGGCGCGCCTCCGGCGGTTCAGCATGACAAATAGTTATACTTTAAGAAAGCCCTGAGCTACTGGTTCTGAGGCTGGTTCCATCACTAAAAACAGTGTATACTGATTACCGAGGTTCGAGAGATTATTTTCTATTTTTCCAGGAGGACTTATTATGAAGAGAGCTGTTAGCGTGAGTATCGGTTCATCCAAGCGCGACAAAGCGGTTGAAGTCGAATTGCTCGGTCAACAGATCAGTATTGAACGTATCGGCACGGATGGCGATATGGAAAAAGCCGCCCAACTCTATAAGGAATTGGATGGCACAGTGGACGCTTTCGGCGTCGGCGGTGCAGACCTGGGTGCGCTGGTTGATGGCAAGTTCTACCCCTTCCATTCAGTAAAACCGATGGTTCGCTTCGTCGAAAAAACCCCCGTTGTAGATGGCGGTGGACTGAAGAACACCCTGGAGAATAAATCTCCCGCATTTTTAGACGAAAAGATCGGCTCCTATATTGAAGAACGGGGCCGTAAGGTTTTTATCACCCTGGGTGTTGACCGCTGGGGATTGTCGAAATCTTTTGTCGAAGCTGGCTACGAAACTGTCTTCGGCGATTTGATGTTTGCCCTGGATATTCCCATCAAGATCAAAACCTTAGGTGGTCTTCGGCTCCTGGCCAAAATCTTGATCCCCATTGTGACGCGTTTCTTCCCATTCGAGATGCTTTACCCCACCGGCGAGAAACAAGATGAGCGCGTTCCCAAATACGAAGATATTTACCAATGGGCCACAATCATCGCAGGGGACTGCCATTACGTCAAGAAGCACATGCCCGATGACATGAAGGGTAAAGTCATCGTGACCAACACGACCACCCCCGAGGACGTTGAATTGTTCAGGAGCCTGGGCGTGAAATATCTCGTCACCACGACCCCCGTCATGAATGGTCGCTCCTTTGGCACCAATATGATGGAAGCCGCGTTGGTGGCTATTTCTGGCAAGGAGCGCCCACTTACCTGGGAAGAATACGCCGAACTGCTCGATCAGCTCAACTTCGAACCCCAGCTACAGGAGTTGAATTAGCATGGATGCCATTCTCATGGCGGGGGGGATCCCAAAGCCAGATCAACCACTGTATCAATTTACTCAGGGCATTTCAAAAGCGATGCTTGAAATTGCAGGCAAGCCCATGATCCAATGGGTTTTGGACGCCCTCAGCGAAGCTGAAAATGTTGATAGCGTAACGATCATTGGATTACCAGAAGGTAGCTCTGTTACCTGTAAAAAACCAATCTATCACGTTACAAACCAGGGTGGTATGTTAGACAATATCGTTGCTGGTATCTATAAAGTCTTGGAAAATAATCCCCAGGCCGAATATGTACTGACAGTATCTTCCGATATCCCAGGTATCAACGGTGAGATGGTGGATTGGCTGATCGCTACGGCTATGGAAACCCAGCATGACATCTATTACGGTATCGTAAAGCGCGAAGTCATGGAAACCCGATATCCAGGCTCTAACCGCACATTCACCAAATTAGCCGACATGCATGTGTGTGGTGCAGATATTCATATTGCCCATAAAACCATGGTCACCGATCCAGAACATCTGGCCATGTGGGAAGAGCTGATCGGCAAACGAAAGAGTCCACTCAAACAGGCTGCCTCTATCGGCATTTTGACCCTGTTGCTGCTGCTCACCGGGTATTTATCCCTGGAAGGTGCCGTTGCACGCGTCACCAAACGGCTCAAGATCACCGGACGCCCCATCATCTGGAAATACGCCGAACCTGCTATGGATGTCGATAAACCTCATCAACTGGAACTCCTGCGCGCAGATCTGGAGGCTCAGGTCGCTGCATGAACTTTGAAAATCTATTAGCTTTCGACGCCCGCATCTCGAAGCAGATGCGGGTGGCTGAATCCCCTGGAATGCTGCGCACCGTCGCGGCCTTTTTTGCTCACTCAGGGGATTCTTGGTTTTGTATTACCGTACTGGCGCTGGTCTGGTGGCTGGGGAATCCTGAATGGCGTTGGCGTGCAACAATTCTGATCATTGCCATTATCATCACCGCAGTGATCGTCCTGGCACTAAAGTTTGCCATTCGACGTCAGCGCCCCGAGGGGGATTGGGGTGATATCTACCGCACCACCGATCCGCATTCTTTCCCATCCGGTCATGCCACCCGTGCGTTTATGTTGGCAACCATGGCCATTGGCTTGGGACCAGCCTGGTTCGCCATCGCACTGGTCATTTGGGCACCCCTTGTCGCCATTGCGCGTGTTGCTATGGGCGTGCATTATGTGTCAGATGTGGTCGCTGGGCTGGGAGTTGGGATGTTGATGGGGATTGTGATTCAGTTGGTTTTGTTCTAAAGATTCCTAGACTCTAAAGGTCTTGCAAAACCTTTAGAGTCTCTTCCTTTTCGAGTATGATTGGGGCGAAATGAAAAAGTGGACACTCTTTCTCCTGTTTGGGTTGATCCTATTTTCCCTGAGTCTGAACCTGCCTCCAAAGACCGCCCAAGCTGAAGACCCTTATGCTGTTGTGGCAGCTGTCAACGCCTTTCGCACCTCGCAAGGACTTCCCGCGTTACAAATTGACAACGCCCTGATGGCCGCGGCCCAAGCCCACAGCAATTACCAGGCCTCTGTCAGAACGGTAACGCATACCGGCGCAGGCGGCACCAGCGCCTCGCAACGGGCAATCGCCTACGGTTTCGGCGGTGGCGCGCAGGTGTTCGTGTCAGAGAATATCGCCGGGGGGATGACCATGACCATCAACACGGCAATCTATCAATACTGGCAAGACAGCCTGCACTTGCACACCATGCTCAATCCTGCCGCTCTGTATATTGGCGCTGGCGTTGGGGAAGCCGATGGTTATGTCTATTACACCGTCGATACCGGTTACTACGTCGGCGCGCAGGGGAGTGGCGCGCAGAACACATCTGCTCCCGGAGCGACCTCGGCTCCAGCCCCTACCAGTGGCCCAACCACAGACCCTTTCGTCAAATCCACACCGCGGGATGATGGCGCCATCGTCCATATCGTGGGAACTGGCCAGTCGTTGATCGGCATTGCTAACTCCTACGAAGTGGAAGTCGCTGAAGTGCTCATACTCAACGATATGACCTTGGACACAATCATTTATCCTGGTGATGAGATTATTCTCAAACCTTCATACACACCTACGGCAACAGAATCAACCACAACTCCCGCGCCAAGCGCCACACCTGAGGCTTCGCTCACGCCAAAAGAATCACCCACCCAACCCCAGGTAACATACATCATTCCCAACACATCTACACCTTCCAGCACCCCAACACCAACACCGTTGGTCATCTCCCCAGAGAGCGAACCGATGGTGGTCGGCGCTGTCTTATTTGCGCTGGTTGCATTTTTATCCGTGATCATCGGTGGTTTGTTCAAACGAAGTGACCGCACTCATGAAGAGTAATACATTCTATGCCAAAAAAATCGACCCGCTACGCCAACCAACAATTAGCTGACACCTTCAACCTGATCGGAGACATGTTAGAAATCAAAGGTGAGATCGTTTACAAAACCCTGGCCTACCGAAAAGCATCAGATAGCCTGATCAACCTGGGGCGTGACGTCAGCGAATACTGGAAAGAGGGCAACCTGACCGACATCCCCGGCGTAGGCAAGGCCATCGCCGAAAAGATCGACGAACTGCTCTCTACTGGCGAACTGGAATTCTTGAAAAAGCTAGCCACTGAAGTCCCGCTCTCCCTGGCAGATTTGCTCCAGGTGCAGGGATTAGGACCCAAGAAAGTAGGGCTGTTCTGGCGTGAGTTGGGCATTACGACGCTAGAAGAACTCGAAACCGCGGCACGAGCGGGGGAACTGCGCGGTCTATCCGGCATGGGCGCCAAATCCGAAGAAAAGATCATCGCCGGGATCGAAGCGCTGGCGCGGCGTTCTGGACGCACGCCCTTGGGCGTAGCCTGGCCCTTTGCGCAAGAATTACTGTCCATGCTGCGCAATCTCCCCGGCGTGACCGCAGCCGAGGCGGCTGGCAGCCTGCGTCGCATGCGCTATGACGTAGGCGACTTAGACATCCTGGCCGCGGCCGAAGAGTCTGAACCCGTTATGAAAGCCTTCGTCGAGCGCCCCGATGTGGTCGAAATCCTCGGACACGGTTCTACCAAATCCAGTGTCGAGTTCGCCAATGGATTGCGCGCCCAGCTTTGGGTACACCCCCCGGAACGCTTTGGCACGGCCCTACAGTACGCCACAGGATCAAAGGACCACAACGTGCGCCTGCGCGAGCTGGCTCTAGACCAGGGGTATTCACTCTCCGAACACGCGCTGAAGCGCGTTGCTGATGATGTTGAAATCATCTGCAGCACCGAGGAAGAAGTCTATACAAACTTGGGAATCTCCTGGATTCCCCCAGAGCTGCGCGAAGATCGCGGCGAGGTCAAAGCTGCAGTTGCAGAGCAACTGCCAAAACTACTCGAACTCAAACACCACAAAGGGGAGCTACACGCCCACTCAGACTGGAGCGACGGCAAAGTTTCAATCCGGGAGATGGCAGAAGGCGCTATCCAACGGGGTTATCGAATCTTAGCTATCACCGATCACACGCAAAGTCTGGGCATTGCCAACGGCTTATCTGTTGAGCGTCTACGGGATCAACGCCTGGAGATCGATGCCGTCCAAGCGGAACTCGGCGATGCCATCACCCTGCTGCATGGAACTGAAGTCGAGATCAAAGCCGACGGCACCCTGGATTATCCCGACGAAATTCTGGCTGAATTGGATATCGTCGTCGCTTCGCTGCATACCAGCCTGGGCCAGCCGCGCGAGAAAGTCACCCAGCGGCTGCTGAACGCCATCCACAACCCTTATGTGGATATTATCGGCCACCCCACCGGGCGCTTACTCCCCGACCGTGAAGGAGCCGACCTGGATATGGATGCCATCCTGGCCGCAGCTGCGGAAACGGGCACCGCCCTGGAGATCAACGCCCATCCCAGCCGCCTCGACCTGGAAGATATCTACGCCCGCAGGGCTATCGAACTGGGCATCCCCCTGAGTATCAACTGCGACGCCCACGCCCCCGACCATTTCGACCTGATCCACTTCGGCATCGCCACCGCCCGCCGCGCCTGGGTAGAGCCCGCGCACGTAATCAATACCTGGGAGAATAAGAAACTAATAAAGTGGCTCAAAAGAAACCGCCGATAGACGCCGATGCACGCTGATATAATGATGAGGGAGGATCACGGATTACGAATAAACATGGAGGGAAATAAAATGGAAATTGACAAGATTACAGAGATCATTATCGGCTGTGCTTTCAATGTTTCAAACACACTTGGTGTAGGTTTTCTTGAGAAAGTGTATGAGAATGCACTTGCGCACGATATTCGTGAACAAGGGTTAGACGCAAAACAACAACATCGGATCCAGGTTCACTATAATGAAGCTGTAGTTGGAGATTATGTCGCCGATATGCTAGTCGGCCATTGTGTGATAGTGGAAATCAAAGCAGTAAAAGAACTCGATGATGTGCACATGGCACAGTGTCTAAATTATCTCAAAGCCACGAATATGAAAGTATGTTTATTAATCAACTTCGGAAAGAAAAGAGTCCAGATCAAAAGAATCGTTAACAACTATTAAATCAATATTTATCTGCGTTTATCCGTGTTCATCTGCGGTTAAACAAAGGGGATAGAACTATGTCTGAACTAATTCTCGGCCCGATTGTTGGGGGTCTTACACACAATAGCGCTCGCCTGTGGGCGCGTGCTTCTGGCGAAGGTACGCTACATGCCTGGTATGGAGAAGACTCTGATCTCAGCAATGCAACACCGATCACATCTTCTCAACCGCTGACCGAAAAAACCGGCTATGCTGGAATCATTACGCTCTCTGGGCTAAAACCAGATACACCCTACTACTATGCACTCTCCCTCGAAGATACCCTTCCAGACAACGATATTCATCGCGGTACCTTTACCACCTTCCCGCCTGACCGTGAAAGGAAATCATTTTCCTTCGTTTTTGGTTCTTGCGTCAAACCCAAGGGGGAAAATACCGGATCGATCTTTGCCAAAATCGATGCCCTTCGCGAAAATTCCAAGGATTGCGACAAACACGCCCTGCGCTTCATCCTGATGCTGGGCGATCAAATCTATGCCGACAAATTTAAGCACACCTTTTGCAAAAGGATTTCGACCACATTGGAGAACTACCAAGATGTTTATAAGAAAAACTGGGCGGTAAAACCCTTTCAAAAGGTGTTGAAAAATCTACCTGCTTTCATGACATTGGATGACCATGAAGTCGATGATGACTGGGCCTGGACGGATATCACACGATCAAAGGCATATATGCCTATCTGGCGTCATTGGGGACGACGTTTGAGATTTCGCCCCAAAGATGAATGGACCATCACGGAGAACCGGATCCAATTTGCCTTGCAAGCCTATTGGGAGCATCAAGGGATGCACGGAGCTGGCTACATTGACTCATCCCTGGCCGACAAAAAAACCCTAAACCTGAAGAGTACAGATTCCCTGGCCTCTAAGTTCAACTACGGCGGCGCAGCATTCTTCGTGCTCGACACCCGCACTATGCGCATCAAAGAGGGCAAAAAGGGGATCAGGATGCTCTCTGAAAACCAATGGCAGCAGCTAGAAAACTGGTTGAAGGAAACCAAGGACTCTTACCCCGTTAAATTTATCGTTACTTCCAGCGCATTTCTCTACCAGGTTCGCATTGATTTTCCAAAAGATCGTTGGAGTGGCTATCCTGATCAACGAAAGAAATTGCTAGAGCTATTAGTGGAAAATCAAGTTGAGGGGGTATATCTATTGGCCGGCGACTTGCATTTTGCTCACGCGGTGCGCGCTGATATCCATGACAATGCCGGATTCGAAGCTCCCCTATGGGAGTTTTGCTCCAGCCCGTTCCAACAGACTCCCAACTGGTATTCCATCATCCCTGGGTTTTATAAAAAACTAAAATCACCGCTTCTAAAAAATCAGCGGTGCGAAATTTCCTACACACGCAAGAATTTCGGCGTTGTGCGCGTGGATTTCTCTGATCAGGACGAACCCAAGGTTCGATTCGAAATTTGGGGTGATGAGGGGGATATTTTCAAAAAAGAGATCAATTGCTGATTAAGCCGTGTTGACCTTTGGGGATTTCTTTCCTGAACGAGCTGTTTTCGAATCTGGCTCGTTTATCTAGAAAATGTCTGATATGTCACCACTACCTAGTTGACCCTGCTGCCAGAGGACTCTGCCAACCTCGGCTTCTTCTGCAATCAAGGAAGGGAGCAACTTGCTTAATTTGGCTGGGTTGCCAGTGGTTAAGTACTTCACTGCTCCCGGAGTGGATCCTGGTTCCCGCAGCCCTCGAGCATCAAGCACCCGCCCGACCTGGCGCGCCACCGCTGGGGCCGGGTCAATTACTTCCACCTTAGGGCCAACGATTTCTTCAATTATCGGAAACACAAAGGGGTAATGAGTACAGCCCATTACCACGCGATCCACACCCTGCTCTACCATTGGAAATAGGGCTTTCTCCAAAATCGCGCGCGTCGCTGGGGTGTTTAATTCCCCTCTCTCAATTTGAACAACTAAGCCATCACAGGTATCTGTCAGCACAGTCACCCCCTGCGCAAACCGTTCCACGACAGAATTATAAAGTTTTCCCTGGAACGTTGTGGGCGTGGCCAGTACACCCACAATACCGCTTTGGGTGCGCTCAGCTGCCGGTTTGACAGCCGGTTCCATGCCCACGAATGGAACATCGGGAAATGTTTCTCGCAAGAAGTGCAACGCGGCTGCCGAAGCCGTGTTGCAAGCAACAACAATGAGTTTTACACCTTGGGAAAGCAGATAACGGGTAATCTCTCTAGAAAAATCCTGCACCTGCGAGGACGAACGCATCCCATAAGGAACATGCGCTTGATCTGCTATAAAGAACAAATTTTCATAGGGGTGCTGTCGGCGTATCTCACGCAGAACAGAGAGTCCGCCTACACCAGAATCAAAGATGCCAATGGTGGACACGCGTCACACTTCACGCTCAGTGTTCGCAGCATTCACAAACGCTCGGAATAACGCTCGCATGGGTTCATGCTTAGGCATCCATTCCGGGTGCCACTGTACCGCCAAACCAAATGGATGATCGGGCAGCACTACACTTTCCACAATGCCATCAGGGGCATAGGCAATAGGCACTAGGCTTGGCGCAACTTCCTTTATCGCCTGATGGTGCAGGCTGTTGACGGGAACTTCCTTCAATCCCAAGATTTCAGCCAGCAAACTATCTGCTTCAATCTGTACTGTGTGAGGGATGTGATCCCATGGCCAATTGGGGTAATAGGTATGCTCAATAGCATTGGGATGTTCTTCAGAGATATCCCGGTAGAGAGTTCCCCCCAAAGCAACGTTGATAACTTGTTGTCCCCGGCAAATGCCTAGAAATGGCGTACCACTGTCAATAACATCCCGAACCAGTTGGATCTCAACACGATCGCGTTCCGGATCCATCGTGTTGACTTTTTCCGTCATCTCAGAGCCATATTGATGGGGTTCAATATCGCCACCCCCACTGAAAATAATGCCATCGAGAGATGCGATTATCTGTTTCAACTGTTTCTCTGGATATCCCAAAGGGATCAAAACCGGAAGTCCGCCAGCCTTGAGAACGGCCTGCGAATAAGATTCCGGTGATGCAATCTCAGGATATCCGAATTTGTTCGTTTGGCGTTTGGTTGTAATTCCGATCAGTGGTGGATTCATAAGGATAACAGTAAAAGGGGTGCAGCGATACTATGGCTACACCCCTCACTAAATCGTTAGAAAGGCGGAATTTCTATTTGGTGAATTTTTGCTTCAAGCGGGCACGTTTACCGGTGCGATCACGCAGGTAATATAACTTGGCCCGGCGGACGTGTGCGCGGCGGTGAACAGTGACCTTCTCGATGCGGGGGGATTTGGTCAGGAAGGTGCGTTCCACACCGATACCATTGCTGGCAATCCGGCGCACGGTAAAAGTCGGCGTTGTGGCGCTGTCATGCTGTCCAATGACGGTACCCTTGAATTCCTGAACACGCTCGGCATTACCTTCTTTGATTCTCAAGAAAACGCTAACCGTATCACCGATGTTCAGGTCCGGCACGTTTGGGTTATCAGGTGCTTTTACAGCTTTCAACAATTCGTTCATTTTTTACTTACCTTATGAATATAGTTTTATTGCAAAATAAAGCCGCCAAGCGTAGCACGCCTTAGGCGGACGGCTGGGGATTATACCATGCTGAATTACAAAAGGGAAGAGAATGGTGGTAGAGATTGTGACAGATATGTGCAGGCATTTTATGCTTCTTCATTAATCTCTTCCGAAGGGATATCAAGGTAAGGCAATGCCAGTATCAAGGCGGCTAGGGTTTTACCATCTTGAAATTTATTCTCCCAGGCCATATCGAGAACACGGGTAATGTGTATTCTTTCCACACGCAAGAACTCATCTTCATCGCCGGGCAATTCCGACGGAGAGAGATCCGTGGCTAAATAAATATGCATATATTCGGTTGAATAGCCTGGCAACATGAAAAATTCGCCAATCTTTTGCATCGAGCCGGCGATCATACCAATCTCTTCCTGTATCTCGCGTTGGGCACACGCCGCAGGTGTTTCACCTTCTTCCAGGGTACCCGCGGGAAGTTCGAGTAATACACCTTCTGTAGCATGCCGGTATTGCTCCACAAACCAGACATTCCCATCAGAATCGATGGGGAAAATCGTCACCGCACCGACGTGATCAACAATATCTAGCTTCGAAATTCTGCCGTTGGGTAACCGAAGCTGATCCTGACGAACGGAAAAAGCCTTACCTTTATATTTTGTCTCACTTCGTAGCGTTTCAATCATAATGTACCTTTTCAAAAAAGATAAGGAGCAGCCCATGCAATTGGCTACTCCTTCCAACAATTTTACACAATCGAATATCAGCGATTCTAGGGAATTTGGATGGTTCTCCCGACGGGGAGATTTTCTCCAACATCATTTACTGCCTTGATCGCCCTGGGATCTACATCTCCGAAGAGGCAAGCCACGGAACTGGCTGTATCCCCAGATCGCACAACATAAGTAGTGGGGTGTGCCCGTAAAGCTCGCGATCCAAGGTTATAATGGCCGGCATTCTTGGGGATCGTCAATACTGTGCCCGGATAGGTCATTGAAGAGGATGACAAGCCGTTTGCCGACAATAAGGCCGCAGGGGCAATATCAAAGCGGCGGGCAATACAATAGGGAAACTCCCCAGATTTCAAGGTATAGGTACCGGGAACAGGGTAATCTTCAACTTCAACAGGTTCTGGCTCTGGTTCTTCTGCTTGAGGTTCTGGCTGAGGCTGGGGCTGCGGTGTTTCTGTCGGTTTGATTTCCTCAGCAGGGGAAGCTTCCTCTTCACCTTGCGGTGCAGCAGCTTCTCCACCGCTTTCAACGATCGCAGTTTGGGTCGTTATCGCTTCCAGAGCCTCTAATGCAGAGGGGGTGCCTACCTCTGATTCGGGCAAGGGAAACTCCCCTTCGCCCTCCGCACCCGGCATTGTCGATGAGGCACTCTTTTCACAAGCAGATAACCCAATTGTCAGTAATAAAATTAAGGCTATGAGCAGAATGTGATTATTTTTCATCATTATTTGCTCCTTCATTGATAAAGCCAAGTGCAGTTTCAGCGTCAGCGTTCCCCTGCGAGTTTATGACCGTTGGAAAACGAAGGTCTTAGAATCAGGTACTTCCAATTGACCAATTATGATGACTCTAATCTTAAAAGGATACTAGCATAATCACCGTTTAGCGTCAAGAAATATGATCTTTTCGAGAAAGTTGCATTATCCATGCCAATATTTTTGCTTTCAAAGAGATTCAATTGTATATACTGATCAAAAATAGGTTTTGTGAGAAACGGATAGTCGGGTAGACTTG
>CAZLNX010000028.1:0-19548 GCA_964560795.1 uncultured Anaerolineales bacterium
CTGGAAACGTTGTGGGTCTTCGCCTCCTTCACCAGAGTTGCTGCGTCCGCCAATAGCATTCATAGCAATGGCGATGGTTTCGTGGATTTCTTTGCCCAATGATCCGAATGACATTGCCCCAGTTGTAAATCTTTTTAGAATCTCGGTGACAGGTTCAACTTCATTGATAGGAATGGGCTTTCGTTTTGTGAATTCGAGCAACCCGCGCAATACATGTGGTTGTTGGTTTTTCGTATTTACTAGCTGGGCGAAATTTTTGTATTTCTGATAATCCTCTGTACGTACTGCCCATTGCAGCCAGTGGATCACCTCGGGGTTCCAGGCATGTTTCTCACCACCCTTGCGGTATTGATAAACACCATTGGAAGGAAGTAGTTCAGGTGGTTTGTCGTAAGCTGTTTGATGCTGCAACAATGTCTCTTGAGCAATATCGTCGAGCCCGATACCTCCGATGCGAGAGTCGGTCCCTGTGAAGTGCGCGTTGATCACTTTTTCGTTTAGCCCAATTGCTTCGAATGTTTGTGCGCCATGATAACTGCGTAGAGTTGAAATGCCCAGCTTCGAGAGAATCTTCAACAATCCTTTATGAACCGCTTCGAGATAATTTTTCTCTGAAGTCCAGTAACTGGAATTATTTGCTAATTTTCCTCGCATTGAAAGATCGTAGATTGTGGCAAAAACTCCATAGGGGTTAATGGCACTGGCACCATAGCCAAATAGTAAGGCGAAGTGCATTACCTCGCGCGCTTCTGCAGATTCTATTACCAGAGCTGTTTCGGTACGCTTTTTTACTCGCACGAGATGATGGTGCACACTGGCGCAGGCCAACAGGCTGGGAATAGGAACGTGATTGGCATCGGCGTTTCTATCGGAAAGGATGATGAATCCGTAATCTTGATCGACGAGTGATTCTGCTTCATGCCAGAGTTTTTCGAGAGCCTTTTTCAAACCATCTGTTCCTTCAGCTACCGGCCATGTCATATCTAAGGTGCCCGATTTGAAGTCAGTATCTTCCCAGGTGCGAAGTTTATCGATATCCAGATTGGTGAAGATGGGGTCTTTGAACTGCACCATGCGGCAATGTTCAGGAGATTCCTCAAGTAATGATCCTTCCCGACCAATGTAGCTTGTCAGAGTCATGACCAGTTTTTCGCGGATCGGATCGATGGGTGGGTTGGTGACCTGGGCAAAAGCTTGCTTGAAATAGTTGAAGAGATTTTGGGGTTTGTCGGAAAATACCGCAATTGGTGTGTCTGTGCCCATTGACCCGACGGGCTCCTTATGGTCGTTGACCATAGGGATAATGATATTATCAATGTCTTCTCGGCTATACCCAAACATGAGATGCACTTGATGTAGATTATCAGATTGGAGTTGGATGTGCACCGGGCGTTTAGGAATGATTTTGTTGAAAGTGATGCGGTTATTTTCGACCCACTCAGCATAAGGTTGCTGGTTGCTGATCTGCGTTTTAATTTCCTCGTCGGGTATGAAACAGCCCTCCAGTGTATCGACAAGCAATAATTTTCCGGGGCGCAAACGACCTTTGGCTGCAATCTCTTCAGGTTTGAAATCTAGCACGCCCGTCTCTGATGCCATAACTATGAGACCATTTTTGGTGATCAAATATCGTGAAGGGCGCAAGCCATTACGATCTAGCGTTCCACCTACATAGCGTCCATCGCTAAATAGCATAGCAGCCGGTCCATCCCAGGGCTCCATGAAAGCAGAATGGTATTCATAGAAATATTTGACATCATCGGGGATGGGGTTGAGCATATTGAAGGATTCGGGAATAAGCATCATCAGGGCATGAGGTAGGCTGCGTCCGCCATGTACCAAGAGTTCCAAGACATTATCTACTGACGCTGAGTCGCTTTTTCCAGGTTCGATTACAGGTATGATCTTTTCGATATCACTGCCAAATGGTTTGGATTTGAAACTCGTCTCACGAGCTTGCAGCCAGAAGCGGTTACCCTTAATGGTGTTGATCTCGCCATTGTGGGCTAAGAAACGGAATGGTTGTGCCAGGTCCCAGGTTGGAAAAGTATTGGTGCTGAAGCGTGAATGTACAAGGGCTATGGCGCTTTCCAGGGCAGGGTTTTCCAGATCTAGATAGTAGTTGCGCAATTGGCTGGAAGTAAACATCCCTTTATAAATAATGGTTTTGCTAGATAGTGAAACGATATAAAACATACTACGTTGCGATAATTGTGAGTTGCGAACGATTGCATCGATTTGTTTTCGAATGACGAATAATTTACGTTCAAGGTCTGCCTGTTTTATGGAGTTATCCATTGGGGCGACGAAAATTTGTTTGATGACTGGCTCAGATTGGCGGGCAATTTGCCCAATGGCGTTGTTCGCTGTTGGAACGTCACGCCAGGCGATCAACTTAAAGGCTTCTTCTTGAATTACGTTGGCAATCGCATCGCAACAGAATTGTCTGTCTTCTTTTTTCGTGGGTAGAAATACTAAACCTGTGCCATATTTTCCAATCTTTGGTAGAGCCGGTATCCATTGCTGGAAAATGCGGGGAATTTGCAGCATAATGCCAGCACCATCTCCAGTTTCATTGTCGGCTCCCTCTGCACCTCGGTGAGCCATACTCTCAAGAACTTTAAGTCCTTGCTGAATGATATTATGGGAGCGAATTCCGTTGATATTGGCAACAAAACCGATACCACAGGAATCGTGTTCGTATTTGCTGTTATATAGCCCATTTTCATTGAATCTCATCATAGCGGTATCCATTAAAAGTTGATTTGGTACGCTGAACACGTTTGAAATCCCTTTCGAGTTTCAAAACAGACGTGCCAGGCTGCGGATCTAAAATGTGTCAGGAAACAGGTGAGTTTCTGCAAAAGAAGGCCTGCAAAAATTTTGCCGGCATATTCTTTATACATTCAAACCTTCCTTAATTATATAGCGTTTGTTCTGATAGAAAAGTACCCATTTGGGTACTATCGCTGCGTGTCTCATCTCAATATAATCCGGACAACTTACTTAGGTATGGCATAAGTCACATTAGGAGAATTATCTATGAAATCCGCAAATAACTTGCTTCCGCTCGAAAAAATGGTCGAATATGGTAATGGTGGTAATGGTCAGGGCAAGAATGGCCAACCGCCCCTATTATCACCAGATATTGAGCGCTGTGCTTCACCAAAGGATGTTTTAGAATTCGCTCGCAAACGCGGCTTGAACATAGTCGATTTCAAATTCACTGACTTGCTAGGGCGCTGGCACCACTTCTCGATGCCCATTCATCATTTGAATGAAGGTATCTTCGAGGATGGCCTGGGTTTTGATGGCTCCAGTATCCGAGCTTTTCAGGAAATTCATGAATCTGACATGATCCTTTTTCCAGACCCCAAAACGGTGATCGTTGATCCGGCGATGGAGATCCCCACCCTGAGTATTGTCTGCAATATTCACAATCCGATCACGGGTGAACCCTACAACAAAGATCCCCGCCATGTGGCTAAAAAAGCTGAAGAATATCTGGTAAGCTCCGGGATTGCCGATGAAAGCCTCTGGGGACCAGAAGCTGAATTCTTTGTATTCGATGGCATCCGCTTCGGATATGAGACTGGGCGGGCATTCTTCGAGATCGAATCCGATATGGCTTTCTGGGAGACCGGCCGTTCCCACGATACACGTTTTGGCGCCAACCTGGGATACCGGCCCGAACAAAAACGCGGTTACTACCGCGTTCCACCAGTCGACTCCTTTCAGGATTGGCGTTCGGAAGCCATTATGCGGATGACGGCTGCGGGTATCGATGTCGAAATCCATCACGGTGAAGTGGCCACGGCAGGCCAGATGGAGATCGATCTCCGGTATGGTCCCCTGGTAGATTTGGCTGATACTCTGCAACTGTACAAATATATCTTGAAGAACACTGCCGTAGCTTACGGTAAAACTCTGACCTTTATGCCAAAACCCATGTTTGGCGACAATGGCAGTGGTATGCATTGTCATCAGAGCCTTTGGAAAGATGGAAAGAATCTTTTCTACGATGCTAACGGTTATGCTGGGCTTAGCGAAATGGGCATGCACTACATCGGCGGTATCTTGAAGCATACCCCGGCTCTATTGGCTATTTGTGCTCCTTCGACCAATAGCTACAAACGCCTGGTTCCTGGTTACGAAGCTCCAGTGATGATGGCCTACAGCAGTGGCAACCGTTCAGCCTGTGTGCGCATCCCAGTCTACAGTAATAGCCCCAATGCAATTCGCGTCGAATACCGCTGCCCTGATCCATCCACCAACCCTTATTTGGCCTTCGCTGCAATGCTCATGGCAGGGCTTGACGGGATCAAAAATAAAATTGACCCTGGTCAACCGATGGATATTGATCTTTTCGAAGAGGATGCTCCTGATGTGGAGCAAGTTCCTGGTTCATTGGCTGAAGTGCTTAGATGTCTTGAAGATGATCATGAATTCTTGCTGGAGGGTGGAGTTTTCACCGAAGGTTTGATCTCAACATGGATCGATTGGAAGCGCAAGAACGAAGTTGACGCCCTCCGTCTGCGCCCACACCCCATTGAGTACGAAATGTACTATGATATCTAGAGATTAATCGAGTATGGTTTAGCTCTCTAGGGTATTATGTCCGACAGCGTGCTGTGTATTTCGTATTTACTCTTATTCAATACGAAATACACAGCACGCACTTATGTTAAAATTCTCCCCATAGATATCTATCTCCTGTTTCATTCTTGTGCTTCCATATTTGAAGCCAACCTGTCAAAGAGCGTGTCGAATGTGAAGGAAAATACTGATCCTTATCTCAATGCCCTGAAGAAACTGCGTACTATTGGCGCGGCTATCAATAGTGTCGGCTCTGTTGGCCTGGCCAATGTTGAGGTTGCTTCCACTTTGAAATTGATCGTAGAAAGCGCAGTAGAAGTTGTACCTGGTTCATCTGCGGTTATATACACATATGATGAATCCTCAGGCAGGTTCGATCACACATCGCGTGTATCAGCAGAGGGGCTGACTAACCCGACAGAAGATGATTTGCCGCGTTCAAATGGGATTGGTTCGTTGACTGTTTCCGAACGGCGTAGGGTTCTGTCCTATGAAGAGCCCGAATTACAAATTCACCCTGCAAAAGTCGCTGTTGGTGCCAAAATCATGGCCTGTTATCCGCTTATTGTCTCCGCTGAGGTTTTTGGGGTGTTATATCTCTACCTCCATGAAAAGCGTCCTCTCAGCAATCTCGAGCTTCTCATGCTAGATAACTTTGTGAACCATGCTGCCATGGTTCTCTACGTGGCACGACAACACTCCTGGGCGATTGAAAGAGAAGTGCGCAAAGGTAAAGAATTGCGACGATTGCGTAGGTCGGGAATGCTAATTTCCTCACGATCGAATCTGCAAGGGACATTGGATGCTATTTTGAGGATGGCTCTGGAAGTCATGGATGCTGAATATGGCATTTTCCGGCTGATAGATATAGAAGGCGAAAATCTCATCACAAAGGCTTTCTTCGGTGAGGGATTGGATCAACCTGCCTTGGAACCACTCCCAATAAATCGCCAATCAATCATGGGAATCGTTGCTCTGGATCGAGAGCCCGTGGTCATATCAGACCTGCGCGATGAACCCTGGTGTGATGTCTATTACCCACTCGATCACAATCGAGAAATGCGTTCCGAAATGGCTGTTCCATTGATTGGTGCTGGTGACCGCCTGGAGGGCATGCTCAATCTAGAAAGCCCTCAACCCAACGCATTTAATAAGCAAGATCGATATATCTTACAAATTTTCGCCACTCAGGCAGTTGTAGCGATTCAAGAGGCCAGATTACTTGGTGCACTTCAAGAAATCTCGGCTTTTCTGCTTTCTCATTCGCAACAAGATGTGCTTGATCGAGTCGTTGCTCGAGCCTGCGATTTGTTGAATGTAAATGTGGGTTTGCTTTGGGCCATTGATGATTGCAACCTGGTCTTACAATCATCGACTGACCAGCATCTGGTTGGAAATACATTAGGAGTAGATGATAGTTTGACGGGAAAGGTTATCTTATCCAGTCAACCTGTTGTTTCTTACGATGTAAGCAAAGACCCTCGCTTTGCTCGTAAAGATTTAGCTGAGCACTTTGGATGGGGATCTGCTTTGATTGTCCCAATCATCACCAGCGGAGACGATATACCCCTTGGCGCGCTCAGTATTTACACATCGACTTCTGACTTGCGGAATTTTGAGGAAGCCGAGTGGGAAAAAAAGGTTCTTACCATCCTGGGGCATTATGCCTCTCTTGCCATTCAGAATGCTGCTCATCAGGAGGCCATGCGCGTTGCCCAAGAACAACGTACTATGACAGAGGCGTTTGCCGCAATCGGCGATATCGCTTCCAATTTAATGCACCAACTCAATAACAAAATCGGTACGATCCCGGTGCGTATCGAAGGGATCCAGGATAAAAGTCAATTCACCCTTGAACAGGATACCTATCTCAATAGCAACCTGACCGAAATCGAAAATAGCGCCACTGAGGCAATTAACATTGTCCGTGAGAGTTTATTCCACCTACGCCCTATTCGGTTATCTTCTGTAGAAATCCAAGAATCTATTGAGACAGCACTAACTACATTGAAGTTGCCCGATGATATTAAGGTTGTTCAACAGGAGTTAGAATTCTTGCCACTGGTTCATGCTTGTCCCAAGCGCCTCCCTCTAGTTTTTGTAAACCTACTGGAAAATGCTGTACGTGCAATGGGTGGCCAGGGCGAAATTGAGATCAGCGGTCTTGCGTATGGCGAGTGGGTGCAAATACGCGTTCGAGATACAGGTCCAGGGATTCCGTCCGAATTACATGATCAGATTTTTGAGTTTAATTACAGTTCGAACATGTCTGGTTTTCAAGGGAATCTGGGATTTGGTCTTTGGTGGGTAAAGACACTGATTACACGCTTTGGCGGAAGGGTATCTGTAGAGAGTGATGGTCACTCTGGAACGACCTTCATCCTTGAATTTCCACGTATGGAGGTTGAAGCTTGACTCCTAATCCAATGCCCGCTTTGGTAGTCGAAGATGACCCTTCCTGGCAAGGAATACTGACTGAAATCCTGGAAGATTATGGACTGAAGGTTGATTTAGCTGACAACCTGGATGAAGCCATAGAGAAGTTGCGTACAATCCCTTACAGACTAGCAGTCGTGGACCTATCTCTGGATGAACAGGATCATCATAATCGGGATGGGGTGACGGTTTTGAGATCTATGCAACAGTCTGCCCCAGACTGCACGAGTATTTTGTTAACAGGTTATGCCAGTGTAGAACTCGCTGTAGCTGTAATCCAGGAATATGGTGCCTACACCTGCTTGCGCAAAGAGACCTTCCGCCGGGTTGAATTCCGTAAAGTCATTCACCAAGCGTTGGCAACACCTGCTCTACTTGAAACTGATACATCCGACGAACATAGGGGTGCAAAATCTTCAATAGAATCTGAAGGTGATCGGGTTTCCACTACATCGCCTTTAGGAAAAGCAATTTTGGTAGAAGATGATTCGGGTTGGCGAAATCTACTCGCAGACTTGATTGTTGAAGCCGGGTATGACGTTCACCGAAGCGCCAGTTATGGAGAAGCTCGGGGATTGCTGCAACGCGAGTTTTATCAATTGGCCATTATCGATATCTCCCTGGCGAGTTCGCTTAGCCCTGCCCAAAACCAAGATGGCTATCTGCTATTGAAATCAGTCCATGAAGCCAACATACCCATTATCGTCGTCAGTGGGTATGCAGACCCGGAGCTCATCGAACAGGCATACGACGAACATCAAATCTTTGCCTTTTTTGAGAAGCAATCCTTTGATCGCAGCGATTTTTTGGAAACAGTGAGTAAGATTTCTGCAATCACTGCTTTGCCGAAATTAACCGAACGGGAGATGGAAGTGCTCGCACATGTTGCGCAGGGCTTGGGAAACAAAGAGATTGCTAAAGAACTATATATCACCACCAACACGGTAAAGCGGCACCTGAAGTCAATATACGCAAAATTGGATGTCAACACTCGTGCGGCAGCTTCAGCTTCTGCCATTCGGATGGGGTTGGGAAAAATAATCTAAGGGATTTCCTGCCCCAGGGCTCTGAAGGGTATTGGAAGATGGCGTAAACACCGAACGATCAGAGAAATCACCATACTCTGGGGATGAGCGCTTTGCGTTGAGGGGGGTAATCTGGGAAGTTTTGATGGTACCACTTGTGGTGGGCACGAGCGCGTGGAGCCAAGTTGGCAAATGTCCATGCAGCAAAGGCTAATCCTGGCAGCGACCAGGTGGCAATCGCCCAGCCAATCCATTCGATAATTTCCCCAAAGTAATTCGGGCAGGATATCCAACGGTACAGACCCCCATGGGGGATTTTGTATCCGCTTTCCCGGGGCGCTCTGAGATTCTGAAGGACGCGATCCGCCCATCGGTTGATGATGAACCCTCCAAGGAAGAGCATCATCCCGAGGATCATCGGGGGCGAGATCAGCCATCTTTCAGAGTACCCACCAGAAAGGTGGAAGATGTATCTCCCATTGATATAGGCATTGCCCCCATTGAACAGAATCGCCATAGACATAATCGCAATGGGCATGATCTTCCTGCCGTCGGCGATCATAAAGGGATAGATGAGAGCCCGGTGGATATAGTGGGCTTCCCACATCAGGAAGAATATCAGCATCGGGATTGTCTTCGGTGCTTCACCGGTGAAGAAAAGAAGGGCAAAGATCAGCACTGAAGGCGATTCCATGATCAACCAGCCCAGCCGATTGGGCAGGGATGGCCCCCAGCCGCGGCGTTTATGACGTCCGTAAGGCGCGCTGATAAAGAGCAGAACCAGAAAAATGGCCGCTGCTAGTGGGAAACTGATCATCAGCATGATATTGAAGATTTCTTGTTCAGTCATGAGAGATAACCGTTTGTTGTGAACCAGTCGATTGTGTCGGATAATGTCTCGCTGAAAGGGCGTGGCTGGTAGCCCAGCTTGCGACTGGCGCGCCCGTGATCGATCCTCTGATTGCTTTTTAGCGATTGAAGTGAAAAGCGCGTGTAGAGCGGCTCTTTGCCGTTGATGCGCGCAAGGGTGGAAATGATTGGTAAGCCGATGTAGGCCAATCCCATGGGAACGATGATGCGCGGAACTCTGGCCCCGGTGAGGGTAGCTACCATATTGGCGATTTCGACTATCGAGTACCAATGCCCGGAAAGCAAATAGCTGGCACCTGTGGGGGCGTGCTGGGCGGCCTGGATCGTACCTGAGACGACATCACGCACATCTACCCAATCGAAACCGCCTCTGACCAAGGCTGGGATATCCCCACGCGCCAGGGCAATAATTGCCTTACCGAAATAAGAAGGTTTGAAATCGTGAGGGCCAACGATGCCTGTGGGGTTGATGATGACCGCGTCCAGCCCAGCTTCGATACCTTTGCGCACTTCACGTTCACCGGCAGCTTTCGATCGGTCATAAGAAGGATGTTTGGGTGAGCTTACCCGGGAACGGGTTTCATCTACGGGTGTGTCGAAGGGCTCTTGTTTCAGCGCATGGATCGAACTAAAGTGCACCAATCTGCCCACGCCACAGGCCAGGCAGGCTTGGACAACATTACGCGTTCCCTGGACGTTAACCGCTTCCATTTCAGCCCAATTATCGGAATCCAGGGAGATCGAAGCTGCTAAATGATAAACAATATCTGCATCCTGAAATGCCCTGCACAAGGATTCTGGGTCGCAGAGATCGCCCTCGACGAGTTGAATATCTAATCGTTCCACCGCCTGGCGATTTTGGTGGATTAGTCCCCGGATGGGTTGTCCCATAGGTATGAGAGCTCGCGCTAGATTCCCGCCAACGAGCCCGGAAATTCCGGTGATTACAATCATAGTCATATAAACCCCGCACTATGACTGTCGTTTCGTATTTCGCCCCAAGTATGTTGATGTCAGCAATAAAGAATTGGCAATTAAGGATGATATTCCTGGATTTTCCCGTTATCCCAAAGCAGCAAGCCATCGTATAAAGCATACCCCTGAGAATCAGAGTCGCTCTGCAGGCGTTCAGCAATTATTTCGACATGATCTGGATCACGGTCACTAAAGGCGATCAAATAGTCGCGGTGGGGGATTCCCAACAGCATGTTGCCAGGGATGTGCGCTGACCAGGCTGCCAAAAGATCGGGTAGCAGCAATCGCGATGCAGCGAATTTATCCTGTATATCGCATACTATTGTGATCTGATCTCCATCGCCGTTAATCGTGTAATCTTCATCGCTTGTTCGGGCGCGCAGATTCTCTATTGCTACCTGGTGAACACGCTCTATAGGTGGATCGAACTGCCCGACGAATTGCTGCACAACATCGGGGTCCAAGCTGACTATGTATTCAGATAAATCGAGCACATAGGAAATTGATAATCCAGCAACAAAAGGTTGATGAGCAGGCGCTTCAAGGTCAAACGCGGCCAAATCTTCGAACCATTTGGCTGGCTGTAATAAGGGTAGCAAACCTTCGGCGGAGTTGTTGAGTGAGTTATTCATAGCAATATCGTTAGTAAACAACTTGGTTTCTGATCTCGGAGTCTTTAGGCACTTCTCTTTCGCGCAAGACAACGACGTTTTCTAGCAGGACGTTATCCCTAATTGTACAACCTTTTTCGATATACACATTTGGCCCAAGGCGGCAGTTTTCCCCAATGGTCACTTTGGCCTCGATGTGATAAGGGGAGATGAGTTCGACATTTTGAAATGAGCTTTCGCAAATCGTATAACCCGGTGTGAAGTAATGCTTGTTGATAGTCAGTAGGTCTGCTGGCGTGGTCAGGTCGATACGCCCGCTGATCTGTACCCCGCGCACCCCACCTTCATCTGCGATCAGCATCTGGATAGCTGCTTGCAGTTCATATTCGCCGCGCTTTGATGGCTTGATTTTTTGTAAGTATGCTATCAATTTCTTTGTGAATAAATAAAGCGGGGTGCTGCCGATATTCGAGGGGGCTTCTTCCAAGGTTGGTTTTTCGACGATTTCGATGACCCATTCGCCATCGAGTTTTACAATCCCCATACGATGTATTTTCTCTGGTCCCACGGGCAGGAGTGACAGGACTCCGCTCGGGTGTGGTTCCTGCTCCCAGGCTTGGATCAGCTTCCGAACATCGGGCGCGGGGATCAAATTGTCGCAGGATGACAAAATGAAATCGCCCTGGATAAATGGTGCGGCTTGCAGAAGCGCGTGTCCCATTCCCAAAGGTTGTTCTTGCGTTACAAATTTGACATCTACTGAAATTTGGGATTTTTGTGCAAAATATTCGCAGATCTCGTCATCGTCAGGGCTGATGACCAAGATGAATTTGCGCAGGCCATTGGCTACTAATATCTCCATGACACGCTCAACGATAGGCATCCCTAAGATGGGAGCCATGGCCTTAGTGCGGGTGGCAGTGATGGGGTGAAGGCGTTTGCCCCTTCCAGCGGCTAAAATAACTGCTTGCATATGGTTTCCTTCATTATTGTAAAGTCGTAGAGAAAGAAAAAATCGTTTAATAAAATCTCTGCGCCTCTGCATCTTGGCGGCTCTGCGTTATTATTTTTAAAATCTAGTTATCACTAATCCCTGATGAGATATGAGTGGCTGATAAATTTTGGTATTCGTCAATCCGGTTTTGTTCGATGCACGTTGCCAGGCATTGATGAGCGTTTCTTCCTCTCCAGGATGTGTCAATGCAAAGACGGAACCGCCACCACCAGCGCCGGTCAGTTTGGCTCCCAAGGCGCCGTTTTTTCTTGCTGTGTCGATGAGTAGATTGTTAGCCCAGCCGGCACCATCTTCAAAGCCGCAGTAGGTCATCATTTCATCAACAAGTTGGTGGTTTTTGTTCATCAACGCGCCAAAGGTTGTCCAATCCTTTTGGATCAGTGCGATCTTCCCTTTCCAGGCGGTTTCCCAGGCGCCCTGCATGAAGCGAACTATGGGTGGGGGATCGCCGCCCTCGCGCTTCCAGGTTTCATGTTCCTGCAAATAGCGCGGTCGCATTCTACCGTGCACATCCCCAGAGTTGTGTTTGACGCCACTGGATATTGCCACCAGGGGCAATTCATCAACCCATGGATCTAGGCGCTCATAGGTGGCGTAGGGTTCGTCGTGTAGCGTTTTTTGTTGAAGTTTGCCGCGATAGTCCAGGTAGGCAATACCGCCGAAGAGCGGTGCATAGCGGTCGGCGTACCCGGCTGTGATACCCAGTTCTTTGGCCTCAACGCGTTGGGTCAGCTCAGAGAGAACGTAGTCGTTGTGGATCTGGGATTCAAGTTCATACAGTGAGCGCAAACCTGCCAAAGCCAGGAGTACAAATAACGACGATCCCCCCAGACCGCTTTGACGGGGAACATGAGTCCATGTGGCGAGGCGGAAACCCCTATTTTTGACTTTCTGTCTAAATTCGGGACTGTAGTTGTATAGGCGATTGATAGCCCCTTTGAGTAGATCAAGATGACCGTCATAGGGAAGAGGAATCTGTTCGGGCTTGAAGACCAACGTAGTGGTCGCCCGAAAGTCATCTTTTTTTTGTTGGAGTTGCTCAAGGACGATGCGTTTATCTTCTTCGATGCGCGCTTCTGCATAAATATCCACTGCGGCAGTTATGGTTGCGAAATCGCCCTCTGTGGCATCACTGGGGTTGCCGAGGATATTAATGCGTGCGGGAATTTTGAGATGATATGGCATGATGAAATTTTACTTTGTCTCCCAATATTAGCCCACAAGAAAAGTGCGATGCTTGAGGGCATCGCACTTTATCCAAAATCCAGACCCTAAAGGTTTATGGGGAAGATTTGTTCAAATCGTTGTTTTCGTGACCAGATCTAAATTTCTAGGAAAATATATAGAAAACCTTTAGGGTCTAAGGAGTCAGCTCGCAACTTCAGTCAGGGCTTGCTCTGCAAACGCGTATCCACGTTCCATAGCATCAAAGTTCATTGGAAGTGTTTTACGGTGTCGATCGGGGATGTGCTCTGCCAGCGCTTGTTTGACAGCATCGAGGGGGAGAACAGGTGTTAATTTCAGCATACCGCCGATCATAACCATGTTTGCCATGCGGGAAAGACCAATTTCCTCGGCGAGTTCATTGGCAGGGATATAGACATGTTTAAGGTCATCGCGTTCGAGGCCACGGTTAATCAGGGATGAATTTGCCACCAAGCTTCCGCCATCCTTGGTGAGTGGTTCGAATTTGTCCAGGGATGGCAAGTTGAGCACAACGGCGATATCGGGATTGCGTACCAAGGGGGAGCCAATCTCTGCGCTAGAAATGATAACGGTGCAACTGGCAGTGCCGCCGCGCATTTCGGGACCGTAGGATGGAATCCATGTTACGTTGAGACCGTTATCCAGCGCTGCGTATGCCAGTACTTGTCCGGCAAAAAGGGTTCCCTGGCCGCCAAAACCTGAGATAATGATACTGGTTTCTTTCACAGTGAAATCTCCTTATACTCGCTTCTTTGTCAGTTCAGGATTGACCTTGAAATCTTCCAATGGGAAGACGGGGACCATGTGCTCGGAGATGAAATCCAACGCCTGACTGGGATCGATCTTCCAGTTTGTCGGGCACGTTGAGAGCAGTTCAACCATTGAAAAGCCCAGGCCGCGTTCCTGGGTTTCAAAGGCCATGCGTAACGCCTTTTTCGCTTTACGGATATTCTTGACGTCATGCAGGCTGCGGCGCACTATATAACCGGCGCCGCCCATCGTTGCCAGCATCTCAGACATGCGGATGGGGAAGCCAGTCAGTTCCACATCTCGGCCGAAAGGCGATGATGTTGTCGTCATGCCTGGCAGGGTTGTGGGGGCCATCTGCCCGCCGGTCATTCCGAAAATAGCATTGTTGATGAATATTACGGTGATATTTTCACCCCGGGCTGCGGCGTGCATAATCTCAGCCATACCGATGGATGCCAGGTCGCCATCTCCTTGATACGTGAAGACGGTGTTTTTGGGCAGCACGCGTTTGATACCAGTGGCCATAGCTGGGGCGCGTCCGTGGGCAGCCTCGACGAAATCCATATTGAAATATTTATAGGCGAACACTGAACAACCTACGGGAGCCACGCCGATGGTTTTCTCGCGTAATCCCATCTCGTCGATAACTTCCGCGACAAGGCGATGAGCGACACCGTGGGTACATCCAGGACAGTAGTGTGTGGTCAAGTCTGTGAAGGATTCGGGCCGCTGGTATACGACTTTTGCTTCGGGTTTTGCTGGTGCTGTCATTATTTGCCTTCCTCCACAATCTTTTCCAGGCGGGCAATCCACTCTGCGCGGGCGTTGCCGTTTACGGGGTCATCATTATCTGCAACCCGGCGAATTTCATCAAGAATTTCATCGGGGAAGGGAGTTACGCCGCCCATGCGACCGTAGAATTCTACAGGTACACGGCCTTCGACGATGGAGACGACATCATCAAGCATCATTCCAGAGTTCATTTCGACCACCAGGATGCGCTTTACCTTCTTGGAGATTTCTTCTATTTGCTGTTTGGGGAAAGGTGCCAACGTTATCGGCCGGAAAAGCCCAACTTTGATGCCTTCTTCCCGGGCGCTGCGGATAGCCGATGATGCGACGCGGCCGGCGGTACCAAAACCGATCACAGCGATTTCGGCATCGTCCATCATCAATTCGTTGTAACGTACTTCGTTCTTTTCAATCTCCATCCAACGTTTAACCAAACGGATATTGGTCACTTCTTCATCTGCTGGGTCGATATAGATCGAGGAAAGGAAGTTTGGTTCGCGTCCTTTGGCGCCGGTGACTGCCCATTCTGGTGGCTCTTTTGGGAGCTCCCTCATTGGGGGCATTTCAGCAGGTTCCATCATCTGCCCCAAATTTCCGTCAACGATTACGTGGACGAGATTGCGATATTTATCTGCCAGGTCGAATGCCAGAAATATGTTGTCGATGGTTTCCTGCACGCTGGCCGGAGCGAGTACAATGGGAAAATAATCGCCGTGACCGCCTCCTTTGACCATTTGGTAATAATCCCCTTGGGATGGGGCGATGTTGCCCAATCCTGGACCGCCGCGCATCACGTTTACGATCACTGCAGGGACTTCCGTGCCCGCGATGTAGGAGATGCCTTCCATCATCAGGCTGATGCCAGGGCTGGACGATGCTGTCATGGTACGTTTGCCAGTGCAGGCCGCACCGTATACCATATTGACAGCTGCGACTTCGCTCTCAGCCTGAACAAAAGCTCGGCCAAGCTGGGGCATTCGCTTGGCCATGTATTCGAGAAATTCGGTCGAGGGGGTTATCGGGTAACCATAAAAACCTTCGCATCCAGCACGTATTGCTGCTTCAGCGAAGGCTTCATTTCCTTTTAGTAGTTCTTTTGCCACTGTATGCTACCTCCTAGGCAGATGCTGGGGCTTTTTTTGAATGGACGGGTACTTCGCGAAACACAGTTATTGCCGCGTCTGGGCAGATGATCGCACAAACTGCGCACCCTGTGCAACCTTCATCGATCAAGTGGGCTGGGTGATAACCCTTTGGTGTCAGACGATCCATATTCAATGCAATTACATCCTGAGGGCAAGCGCTGACGCATAACGCGCACCCTTTGCAATGCATATCGTCGACTTCGATCCAACCTTTAACGGGCATGAAGCAACTCCTTTTAGAAATCGCGTTGAAATTATGTATTTTCTATTATATTACATGGTAATTATTACTATTTTTGTCCGTATTGCGTAGTGAAAACTGTCATTGTGATATCAAACAAATGTACTGAATGAAATAAGTGGTTGTTGCCAAAATTGAATGGCTTTTTCCCCAGGCCAGGGGTCGAATTGGTGTTACTGTAGTACTACAAACTTTTGCTAATTATTCCCAACCAAACCTAACGAACCCTTTTTCCATTTATTGCTACTATTAGGACGAGAAAATGTGTAGATTGGGGTTTCTCCAAGTCTAATCTTGTAAGACTCTTTAGTGAGAGTATATTTTGGAAAAAATACTTGTTGTTGATGATAATCGTCAGATAGCTGATTTTTTGGCCTATAAAATTCTTCCCAATTTAGGGTACAAAGGATTGGTTGCTTATGCTGGGAAAAGGGCACTAAAAATTCTCCGTGAGCGTCATCAACAATTAAGCCTGGTGATTTTAGATTGGCAGCTAAACGATATGACTGGTTTAGATGTCCTTCAACAAATGAAGGGTCGGGGCATATCTTTGCCTACGATCATTATTACAGGTGAAGGCTCGGAAGAGGTTGCAGTGGATGCCCTGCGTTTAGGGGTGCAAGATTACTTGATCAAACCTGTTGACTCAGATGAATTGGGAGTGGCTATCGATCGCGCTTTGGAGATGAATCGGCTTCGAGACAAAAAAAATATGCTTACGACTCGTCTAAAACACCAGCTAAGTTGGATGTCTGAAATATCGAAAATTGGTTTACATATTACTGCTACTCTTGAGTTGAATGAAGTTCTAAAAAGAGTGATCAATTCAGCTACAGAGATGGTTTGTGCAGACCAGGGTTCGGTTGCCCTAATTGAAAACCCCGGAGATCGATTATATTTGAGAGCTGTTCGGCCAAGCATGCACTCACTTGTTCAATATCTTAGAGTGCCAATTTCCATTCCTCAATTTAGCCGTGTATTAGCAGGACGCAAACCTATGTCAGAGGAAGGGCAGAAAGACTCAACTCGACGGAATTTAATTCATTTGCCTCTCTTAGTCAGGGATGAAGCTATTGGGGTGATTTCTATATCTAGGTCGGGTGATGATGATTTTTCAGACGAAGATGAAGCGAAGCTCTTAGCATTGACAGATTATGCTGCCATAGCAATAAACAACGCTATCGAATACAGTAACGCTCAAAACGGAATATTGGCTAGCAATCATGTAGATGATCTGCAAAGAGCTATTAGTCAAAGCGAATTTGCTTTACATTATCAGCCAATAGTATCATTTGATAGACGAAAATTGATAGGATTCGAAGCCCTGGTTAGGTGGATCCATCCCGAACGAGGAATTCTTATTCCGGGTGAGTTTATACCGGCTGCTGAAGATAGTGGTTTGATTTCCGATATCGATCGCTGGGTGTTACGCAATGCATGTCAGCAGCTTTGCGTGTGGCAGCAAGGCTCAGTTGCTGACCCATTGATGAGTGTCAGCGTAAATATAAACGCAGAACATATTTCAGCTGGAGATTTTGTTGATTATGTTCGAACTGTTTTGAGCGAATATCAATTAGATCCATCGAACTTAAAACTCGAAATTCCAGAAAAAGCGATTTTGCAGCAAACCGACAAATCAGTTGACTTGATCAAGGAACTGGCTGGTCTTGGAATTCGAGTTCTCGTAGATGATTTTGGACGTGGATATTCATCCTTGGGTCACTTATCTCACCTTCCACTGGAAGCTTTGAAGATCGACCGCTCATTTACCAAGGGTATTCATGGTGATAATGAGCAGAAGGATATGTTGAATGCCATAGTTGCGCTGACAAATAGATTGAATGTCAATGTCGTCGCAGAGGGCATTGAGACAACATCCCAATTAGAGTATTTGCTGGATCTCGGATGCTCCTATGGACAGGGGTATTTGTTTGCGAAACCAATGGAAACAAGCGCCGTTCCCCAGTGGTTACAATCATCTATTGTAGCGGCGAATTTACCTTCCTAAATATCGGGGTATATTGATGTGGATTCTTATTTTGAGAGTTGCAGGGCTAGAGCCGCGCGAATTCTTGGTTAAGCCAGGAGACACAACCATCGGGCGGGGCATGGGGTGTGATATTGTGATTAGTGATCCATCTGCTTCTCGCGAGCATGTCATGATCACCTATGATGAGATTGGAGACATTGCTACAGTCCACGATCTTGAAAGCACCAATGGAACGTATATAAATCAGAGTAAAGTAGTGGCTCCATATCGCTTGTTGGCGGATGATCGCGTTCGCATTGGAAGCTCATTGATAATTGCCAAGAGATTTGATTCAGGGAAACCCGTAAAAGAACCATCGGGGTCGGCTACCTATACACGGGATTTGCTTCTCCAGGCTGTTGATTATCACGCGGTTTTAATGTATGAAGTTGCACAGCAATTGAACAGCGTGGTTGATATTGACGAAGCTTTGAGAAAGGTTTCCACCCTGATGAAGATTGCTATGGGTGCTGATCAATGTATTGTTGTGCTTGCAAAGCAGTTCGATAAATTGAAAGAGATTGCGATCCCCACATCAATTGCTAGAAAGGTGATTCATTCGAAAATAGCCATCATTACTCCCGATACATCCGACGGAGGCGCTGATACCAGATCAAGTGACAGCGCTTTTCTCTTGCACATACAGTCAGCTATCTGTGTTCCCGTTGTCCTAAACAATGATCTGGTGGGCATCATCTATTTGGATAAGCGCAAAGAGAATACAAGAAAATTCGATCGGGACGATCTCCATTTGGCGATTGCGATTAGTCATCAGGCAGCCCTCACAATCCACCGCATGAATCTCATGGAGCAGTTACGCGAAGAGCTGAAGGTGCGCCAGGTTCTGCAGCGATTCGTCTCACCCAAAGAGACGGAATATTTGTTGAAAGATGTCATGACTGTGGGACAGCTTCCGGGCCTTTCTAACGAGAGTGCCAGCGTGCTTTTCACAGATATTGTCAATTCGACTGGGTTAGCGGAGAAATTGGGCCCGATAAAATTTGGGGAGATGCTCGACACGTTCTATTTAATGCTTACCGAGATCGTATTCAAATACCAGGGGATTATTCGGTATCAGGGTGATGGTGTGATGGCTACCTTTTTGAGCCAGGGGGATTTGACGCACACAGCCAAGATTGCTGTACAGGCCGGTTTGGAGATAATGAAATATGTGGAATCATCCCCTGAAAGTTTCAATATAGGTGTCACAATCAATAGCGGTGAAGTGGTGGCTGGATATGTTGGCAACGCTGAAAGGGTGGAATTCACTGTCTTGGGCGATATTGTCAATGTTGCCCACGGAATGCAGCAATATGCTCGACCAAATCGATTGCTGATTGGTAAAGGTACTGTAGAAAACCTAAATATAGGCAACAGCAAGAGTATTAGCAAATTAGAACCCATTCGGGTGAAGAATCGTCAGGAATTGGTCGAGACCTTCGAGATTCTCAGGTAAGATTCTGTCGTTGACAGCCCTCTATAAGCCCTGTATAATAATGCGGCCCCAGAGGCTTTGCCCTGGGGCGGATGTGTGTAGTTCAATATTCAAATTCTAATCCCCAAGCTTCCCCGTGATCCGGCGGGTGTGCTACAAAAGGAACCACGCACGGTACACGGTGTGAAGTGAAGGTTGGAGGACAATATATGTCATACGCAATTTTTGATAATGGCGGCAAGCAATACAAGGCCGTCCCTGGCGAAACGATCGATATCGATCGTACGTCAGTTGAAGAAGGCACCAAAATCAATTTTGACCAGGTGCTATTGGTTTCTGACGATGGTAAGGTACAAGTAGGCACCCCCACTGTGAAAGGTGCCAAAGTACAAGGGGTTGTTGAAGAACACTACAAAGCCAAG
>CAZLNX010000028.1:19677-30119 GCA_964560795.1 uncultured Anaerolineales bacterium
GATAAGATCGTCAAGAAATAGGAGTAGGATCATGGCTCATAAAACAGGTGGCGGCTCAACCCGCAACGGACGAGACAGTGAATCAAAACGCCTTGGCGTAAAGAAATTCGGTGGTGAATTTGTTCGTTCTGGCAACATTATTGTGCGCCAGCGCGGTACGAAAATCAAACCCGGCCGCAATGTCGGTTTGGGTAAAGATTACACCATCTTTGCTACAATTGAAGGTTTCGTTCAATTCGAAACCATTCGTGGCGGACGCAAACGCGTCAGCGTTGTTACCGCAGAATAGAGGTTTTTTGGAATGAAGAAAGATATCCATCCTACATATTTTCCTGAAGCCGTGGTTACCTGTGCTTGTGGTAACTCATGGACTACGGGTTCAACACAAGAAGCTATTCGTACGGACATTTGCTCAAAATGCCATCCTTTCTACACTGGTGAGCAGCGCATTGTTGACACCGAGGGTCAGGTTGATCGCTTCATGAAGAAGCTCCAGGCCCGCGAATCACATTTGGCTGAGCAGAAAGCCCAAGATGATGAGCGATTGTCTCCTACTCGCCCCATTTCGGAATTGGAATTGGGCTCACGTGTTGACAAAGCGCTTGCAGAAGTTGGGATCACCGAGGTTGGCCACGCATTGACTAAACTTGAGCTGGGTGATGCTGCTCTTCTTGAGATCAAAGGCTTTGGCCGCAAATCCCTGGCAGATTTGAAAAAAGGTCTGCGCCGATTAGGCTACGAATGGCCCGAAGCAGAAGCAGTTTCTGCGTAGAACTTCCCGCAAAAATAGTTTTGATGTAAACTTAACAGGCAGATACGAAAGTGTCTGCCTGTTTGTTTTTTGGACACTTTTACGGAAGGATCTGTTCAATCCGCGCACATTATTATAGAGGAGAATATGAAACATCACACCGGATCACTTGAAATTGTCACAGGGTCAATGTTTTGCGGAAAGACTGAAGAACTCATCCGACGATTGAGACGGGCGACAATTGCGAAGCAGAAAGTTCAGGTATTCAAGCCGGCAATCGATGATCGCTATGCAGAAAAGAAAGTCGCTTCGCATAACGGGATGGTTTTCGATGCCATGCCAGTGAGCGGCGCTGCCGAAATCATAAATAATCTTCAAGACGATACTACCGTTGTAGCCATTGATGAAACGCAGTTCTTTGATGCCGCCGTCATTGATATCGTCCAGGTTTTGGCGGAGCGCGGCTTGCGGGTTATTGTTGCTGGGCTGGATATGGATTTTCGAGGAGAGCCTTTCGGCCCCATGCCCATGCTCATGTCCAAAGCCGAGCGCGTTGATAAGCTGCACGCCATTTGTATGGTTTGCGGGGAATTGGCTTCCCGCACACAGCGTCTGGTGGACGGCTCCCCAGCACGATATGATGATCCTGTAGTGATCGTTGGGGCGGATGAGATGTATGAAGCGCGTTGCCGCCAGCATCATCAGGTGCCGCGCTAGGATCCCCGAGGGAGTACTATGCTTCATTACAAAGAATTCTTGAAAGAAATTCTAATTGACGAGGAAACGCTCCAAGAGCGAATCGCAACGCTGGGCGCAGAGATCAGCCTCGATTACAGTCAGAAGAGCCTGCATTTAATCTGTATCCTACGTGGGGGAGTCTTATTCCTCACCGACCTGATGCGTCAGGTTTCAATTCCCCATACCATCGATTTTATGGCCATCTCGTCATACGGCGTTGGCGCTCGTCAAAGCGGTGGACAAGTACGCCTGACCATGGATCTCAAAGATGATATTCAGGGACGTGATGTGCTGCTAGTTGAGGATATTGTCGATAGTGGTAACACGCTATCGTCTGTGTTAGGGTTGCTGACTTTGCGCAAGCCAGCCAGTTTGAAAGTTTGCACACTGCTCGATAAATTCGAACGCCGTGAGGTAGATGTGCCCATCGATTATTGCGGATTTCAGATTCCCGATGCTTTTGTGTTTGGCTATGGCCTTGACCTGGATGAGTATTATCGGGATCTGCCCTTTATTGGGATCGTCAACCCTGAGAAATTCCAGGCCCCGGAGTAGGGATGTTCGATGGGGGAGTTTGAGAGGCTGCCTGATTCCCGATGCGCTGACTTTGCTTCCTACGCGGGACGCTGGGTCGCTTGCCTTGGCGGAAGGTTCATTGCTCAGGGTGGGACACCGGGACAAGCCTTAGCTGCTGCCAAGGCAGCGCGATATAAAGAAACACCCGAGGTATTCTACGTGCCACTTGGATCACCATTCAACTTTTCACCCGTCTTTGAGCGGATAAAGTGCGCTCTGCCGAAGGATGCAAAAATATATCTGGTAGGAGGGGCGGTGCGCGATGCATTGCTCTCGCGCCCAATTCATGATTTTGATTTTGTCGTTGACGGCGATGCCATAGGTATTGCTCGGCGCGTGGCGAACAAAATCCACGGAGCATACTTCCCTTTGGATGTTGCCCGCGCCACAGCACGAGTCATCTATACTGATGAAGAACACGGTCGCTATATATTAGATTTTGCCGCGTTACGCGCCGATGATCTTGAAGCTGATTTACGCGACCGCGACTTCACTATCAATGCCATGGCTGTAGACGTTCACGACCCGCAGTCCTTGCTTGATCCTTTAGGCGGCGCCGCAGATTTGCAGGCAAAGATTTTACGCGCTTGTTCCCCCGAAGCATTTGAGAAAGATCCTGTACGCATCTTACGAGCTGTGCGCATAGCCGCATCTTTCGGCCTTTCTATCGTTCCAGAAACTCGGGAGCGAATGCGAGCTTCAGTGCGCGCATTAGAATCTGTATCTGCTGAGCGCTTACGCGATGAAATTCTGAAGATCTTGGGTGGTCCTCGTCCGGCGACCTCCATTCGAGCCTTAGATCTCTTGGGAGCCTTGGGGTTTGTGCTTCCTGATCTTTTAGCGCTGAAAGGGCTTGAACAATCACCGCCTCACACGCAGGATGCCTGGAATCATACCCTGGATACTTTAAGTAATTTAGAGAACCTGTTGCATGTACTGGGACCGGTTCACGATCCAGATGGCTCGGGAAGCCTGGTGTTAGGGTTAGCGGTTATGCGCTTGGGTCGATATCGCCAACATATCGAGCAGATGTTGAAGACCGACCTGGTCACCGATCGTAGCTTGCGGCCTGTGTTCTTCCTGGCGGCTCTCTATCACGATATTGGCAAGCCCCAATGTCAGCAGCAAGAGGGGGCAGACGGTCGCATTCGTTTCATTGAACATGAACGCGTTGGTGCGGAGATCGTATCTTCGGGGGCGCGCACATTGCATTTGAGTAATGCGGAAATCGATTGGGTCAAAACCGTCGTAAAGCATCACATGCGACCGACCTGGTTGGCGCGTGAATCCAAGGAGCCTAGCTCGCGTGCTGTCTATCGATTCTTCCGGGACACCAAGAATGCCGGCGCGGCGGTTTGTCTTATCTCTTTGGCGGATTTGCTGGCGACCTATGGAACTACATTACCTCAAAAGCGCTGGGGGAGGCAGTTAGATGTGGTTAGAACGTTATTAGAAGCCTGGTGGGAGCACCGTGATGAGAAAGTTGATCCGCCAGCCCTGATTTCGGGTAATGATCTCATTAACGATTTTGCCCTAAAACCTGGCCCGATGATTGGTGATGTGCTCGAAGCCTTACGCGAATCCCAGGCAGAAGGGCGAGTGAGCAGCCGAGAAGAAGCGTTTGAATTTGTGAAGGGATATATTGAGAATAACTTGGAACGCGGATGATATTAATAATTGGAAGTATTAAAAATAATTCAAATTCCCCTAGAAATAAGGGGCTGGGGGACGAGTATAAAAACTTCACCATACAAAAAACCTCGGATTGTTCTTGTCGAACAGTCCGAGGTTTTTCTGTGTACAGCAGCTTGCCTTAGGGGTAAAGCTCTTTCAGCATGGGCTCGTAGAAGCAGCGACATCCATTAGGGTGCGAGCAGCCCTCTATTGGCACAGAAGGGACGTTATCTTTTGCATAAGTGCCTTCGTACGATGCGCAGACGGGGCAACAATCTGCGGAAACAACCAGTCGGATATCGCGTACACGCGGGTTTTCTTGAAGTTTCTTTAGGGCAATTGCAGGGTCTTGATTGGTATTATTTTGCACAGAATGCCTCCTAAGGGAGAATGGACTTACAACAATAATTAATGATCCAATTTTACAATAAAAGCGTTGATTTGTGCCAGAATCGCAAACATCACCAATCGGTGATGTTTGTTTAGAAGAAGTAAAATATCTAGCGACAAGCTAGATATTGATGGTTAATTGGGTGCTATGTTTGGATATTGTTGCAAGTGCGCCTTGCCAGCGCGTTGATGCGGGCGGCTAATAAGTTGGGTGATACTGGCTTCACAAGATAATCATCTGCACCGAGATCCAACGCTTTTTCTACAATGCCAGGTTGATCCACGACAGATAATACAAGGATTGGCGCATTGGAGATAGCACGCAATGAATGGTAGGCATACTCGGTTTTTTCTCCAATTTCTATCGAATCGACTACAATCACATCAGGATCGAAATCTTGGAGTTTTCGGACGAAGCCGTTTCCAGGGCTGGTATTTTGAACACTGAATCCCCGTGCTTGTAGATCTGCTAAAGATTCGTGTTGTTCATTGTTTTCGTTTACGAATAATATTTTAAATTTCACGAGTAAGCCTCCATAAAGGCAAGTATATTATCTCGCATATTCAGTGATTTTCGCCTTACAAACACTTTACAGGAAAGCAAGTTTTTCACTCACGCACACTTGCAACTTGAACGAAGAAAGGATAAGATAATGAATAGTACTATTATTAGACCGGTCTTTAGCCTCATGACACCCGAGAGAATAGATTTCACAGAAGGGGTGACCAAAAAATATGACGACAGAAAAAATTTCTTGTCCTAATTGCAACCAGCAGGTTGACTCGATGGCTAGCCAATGTGAGCATTGTGGGGCTAATATGGCCGTTAGTGCGATTCTTGCTGAAAGGAATTTGAAAGTTCAAACGGGCAAACTACCCCAATTGAGTTTATCGCCGGAGGTGTTAGTTCCCCGTTTAGGTGATTATCTGGTTGAGCGTGGATTGCTAAAACCCGATGAGTTGATTCAAGCCCTGGCATACCAAAAGACGATGAAAGATGCCGGCCAGACCAAGTTGATAGGCCAGGCATTGTTGGAATTGAACTTGATCAGCCGCGAGGCTTTGGATCAGGCTGTAACTGAGCAAATCTTGCAGCTTCAGACAGCGCTGCAAAGAGCTAATGAAGAGTTAGAGGCCCGCGTGCTTGAACGTACACTAGAACTTGAACAGGCGCTAAACCGCCTTGCGGAGTTAAACCAACTTAAATCAAATTTTGTTTCTAATATCTCTCATGAATTACGCACCCCACTAACTCATCTCAAAGGCTATATTGAATTACTGGATGAAGATGCCCTGGGCGAGTTAAATTCGTCGCAAAAAGATGCTGTCAGAGTGATGAAAAAAGCCGAGGGGCGTTTAGGGGGACTGATTGAAAATCTTATCCAGTTCTCGGCTTATTCTCAGGGTACTATTGATGTTGACATTGCGGCTGCGAATTTGACGGATGTGTTAAGGGAAATTCTCGAGATTACACAAACTCGCTGTGAAGAGAAAGAGCTCAATTTCCAACCGAAAATCCCAGAAAACATACCAGCTGTGATGATCGATGCGCAGAAATTGCCTTGGGCAATAACACACTTGCTAGATAACGCAGTGAAATTTACATCCAAAGGTGGCAATGTTCATCTTGGCGTTAATGTCGATGATGTCTATGTCAAGGTGTACGTCTTTGATACGGGAATTGGGATCGCACAGGAAAAAATTGATGAGATATTTGAACCCTTCCACCAATTGGATGGCTCGTCGACCCGCCGATATGGTGGTACGGGCTTAGGTTTGGCTATGGCGCGGCAAATTGTAGATGCTCATGGATCAGAAATAATCGTACGATCCAAAGAAGGTCAGGGATCCTATTTTGAATTCGCCCTGACGATTGCGGATTTGTAGACAATCCAAGATTATGGTGTTGAATACAAAGGTTGAAGAAATTTCTGAACAGTTGCGGCCAGAGGAGTATAAGTCGCTCTATGAGATTGGCCGCGTGATCATTCAGGTTCTCGACTCTGAAACTGCACTCAAAGAAATCTTCCGTCTGGCACGCCCTGCATTTATTTTCGATAATATTGTTCTTTATGAATTTCAAGATGACCAAAAACTAATTCCAACCTATGCTCGATCTGTTGGACGAGGTAGGTCGGCTGAAGCGGATGGTGAATGGGGGGAAGCCATTGCCCGTGATGTTATCCAATCTGCCAAAATGGTAATTCGAGGGGAGACGTTTGTATCAGATTTGGACGAAGATGTTGATCAGCGGTTAAATCAGCGAGATTTTCTTGGTTTACCTTTGCAAACCGAGGATCAAGTTTCCAAAGCCTTGGTGTTTGTCCGTTTTGGTGGACCACCATATCTACCCGAACAAAACCGTTTTGCAAAATTAATCGCTGAACACGTGGAGAAGCTACTTGAGCGTCAGGGGTTGGTTGAGCGAGTGGCGCAACTTGAGGCGAAAAGGCAGCTTGACAGTCTTCAAGAGCACTTTGTTGCTACTGTTTCCCATGAGCTTCGTTCGCCATTAGGGTTTATCAAAGGGTATGCAACATCCCTTTTGCGTGATGATGCCGAATGGGATATTCAAACTCGACGCGAATTCTTGACGATAATCGATGAAGAGGCAGACCGGCTTACGGAGATCATTGACAATATTCTCGACTCTTCGCGTTTGCAGGCCGGGACACTCCCCATGGAATTTCAGGTGGTGAGGCCAGCCAAATTACTCGACGATTTTGTGCAGCGCATGCAGGCAGGAAAATTCGATTTAGAATTTCAACTCAATGTTAACGGCTCATCAAAGACAGTTGAAGCTGATCCTGCTCGTTTGGTACAGGTTTTGGACAATCTTGTCAACAACGCGGCAAAATATGCGCCGAATTCTGTGGTAACGCTGAACTTAGATTGGGAAGACGACCGAGTCCATATCGAGGTGAGTGATACCGGACCGGGTGTCCCCGTGGAACATCTCAAAGATATTTTTAAGCGTTTTTATCGTTTGGCGGCTCACAAGAACAAAGCTTCGGGCACCGGATTGGGTTTGTATATTTGTCATCAAATCATTCAGGCTCATGGCGGTGAAATATTCGCAGAGTCACGAATGGGGGAAGGTATGACAGTTCATATTTACCTTCCTATCAAAAGATCTAATCAAACTCGGGAGGAAGAAATATGAGTGCTCAGATTTTAGTTGTTGATGATGAGCCTCGTTACGTGCGCTTGATGGAGGCCAATCTTGTTAGTGCGGGGTACAAAGTTATTACAGCGTCAACCGGACAGGAAGCTGTGGATGCTGTGGACGCAAATCGCCCCGACTTGGTGCTCTTGGATGTAATGATGCCAGGCATCGATGGTATCGAGGCGTGCGAGCGAATACGCAAATTTTCTACCGTGCCCATCGTGATGGTCACGGCGCGTGGCGACGAGAGAGATAGAGTGCGTGGCTTGGATGTTGGCGCTGATGACTATATCGTCAAACCCTATTCGGTGACAGAGTTATTAGCTCGAGTGCGAGCTGTATTACGCCGGGCGCAATTTGCCGAGAGCACCTTCCAACAATCAGTTTTCAAGCACAATAAGCTGAGCGTAGACTTCGCGCGGGCGGAGGTTTACCTCGGGGATACCGAAATTCAACTTTCGGCTACAGAGTATCGCCTGCTCTTGCAATTTGTACAGAATCAGGGAAAGGTCATGACTTCCGAAGAATTATTGGAGAACGTTTGGGGGCAATCATATCGAGACGATAAGGAAGTTCTCTGGGTCAGCATCTCTCGTCTGCGTCAAAAATTAGAGGACAACCCAAAACAGCCTAGATATATTGTGACCCGCCCTGGTTTGGGGTACACTATGCCATATCCTGACGAGAATCCTGATCTTTGAATCAACAATTGTGATAAATTGCTGGTATCGCTGGCTGAGAGGAGAACATTTTTATGAGCATGCATGTAGATCACAAGGGGAAATACTTTACTGATGTTATTTCGAAGGATGTTGTGCGAACAGTTATCCAAACACTTACCGTTCGTATTGTTGGGGATGTTTATGTGCGTCCGGGTGAACGACTGAAGGATGAATTGAATAAATCTGATAAGTTCATTGCTGTTACAGAAGCCATCGTTTTAAATGCACGTGGGGAGGAGATCTACCACTCAGATTTTCTGACAGTGAATTTAGATCACATTCTTTGGTTAAGCCCGGCCTCGGAAGCTGAGAAAAAGGCAGAATGACATCGCCGAATCAAGCGCAAAGCGTCGACCTTGAAAAGGTAAAAGCGTACCTGATTCAAAGCTTGACGCAAGAATTTGAGAATAACCCGCCTCCAATAAAACAGCGACAGCAAGCGGCGTATAAAATGTTGGAGGAGGTATATCAGCGTACGAATCTTAATTTGGCGCAAAGCCTGCGCGCCCAGCTCTTTCGCGATGTCTTAGATGATATGTTGGGGTATGGCCCCATTCAATCGCTGTTAGATGAAGAAAATGTATCTGAGGTGATGGTCAATGGGCCTGATGATGTTTATGTTGAGCAGAGTGGTAAGCTTGTCAAAACTAACGTCACGTTCAACGATGATAACCATGTTTTACAGGTAATTGACCGAATTATCCTTCCTCTGGGACGCCGAGTTGATGAGGACAACCCCACAGTGGATGCCCGCTTGCCTGATGGCTCACGCGTCAACGCGGTCGTGCCACCTGTGTCAATTGATGGTCCCACAATCACCATCCGGAAATTTGCCACAGAGAAATTGAGTATTGAGCAGTTGATAAATTTTGGCTCGATTACTCAGAATATGGCGGATTTCTTGAATGCCTGTGTCGTTAGCAGGTTGAATACCGTTATCTCTGGTGGCACCGGCTCCGGAAAAACCACGCTTCTCAATATCCTTTCAAGTTTCATCCCTTCGGACGAGCGGATTGTTACGATTGAGGATGCTGCAGAATTGCAGTTGCTCCAAGACCATGTCGTTCGCTTGGAAACGAAACCACCTAATGTTGAGGGCATAGGTGCGGTACATATTCGCGACCTGGTGCGCAATTCCTTGCGTATGCGTCCAGACCGAATTATCGTAGGCGAGGTACGTGGTGGGGAGGCCCTAGATATGCTGCAGGCCATGAATACTGGCCACGACGGATCACTGACAACGGCTCACGCCAACACGCCACGAGATGCACTTTCTCGCCTTGAAACCATGGCCCTGATGTCGGGTCTCGATATGCCGTTGAAAGTTATTCGCGAACAAATTGCATCAGCGGTAGATTTAATTGTTCAACAATCCCGGCTGAAAGATGGCTCAAGAAAGGTAACCTACATTACCGAGGTCGCTGGTATGGAGGGGGATACTGTCGTGATGACCGATATCTTCAAATTTGAACAAACCGGGATTGATGAGGAAGGCAAAATTATTGGCGAACTCAAACCCACCGGGATTCGCCCCTTATTCGGTGAAAGATTAGCTGCCTCAGGTTTCAAACTTACTGCCGACATATTTGGGGCAGTATCCACTGATATGCTGCAAGCTACGCGATCCCCATCCCGCCGACGGCGAAGATAGAGTTGAATGAGTCTGGAGAGTATCAATAATGGCAATGCCAATTGCAATTAAGATCCGTGCTAAAAAACTAGGTGTTTTGCTGCGCGATGCGCGCGTATCTTCAGGAAAAACGCTTAAACAATGTGGAGAAGCTATTGGTGTAACCAGTAAGCGAATCGCATCCTTTGAAAGAGGGGACAATTCTCCTTCTCTTCCAGAACTTGAGACATTGGCATTTTATCTCGAGGTGCCGCTGGATAATTTTTGGGGAGATTCTTCGGTTTCTCTTGAGAAATCATTTGATCGCGCCAATCTCGATAAAATGGTCATGCTGCGCAGGCGGATTATAAGTGCCAAATTGCGTATGGCACGCCAAGAGGTAAGCCTGACGATGAAGGATCTGGCGGAGAGTATAGGTATATCTATAGGAATGTTGCGATCCTACGAGCGCAGTGAAAAGCCAATTCCATTGCCAGAACTGGAATTCATGCTTAAAGAATTGAATTTATCTATTGAAGATTTCCGTGATCAATCGGGCCCGGTAGGTCAATGGGTGTCACAAGAGCGTGCCATAGAAAAATTCTTAGAGTTACCCCCGGAATTGCAGGAATTTGTAAGTAAACCAATTAACCAGCCTTACATGGAACTTGCTCAAAGGTTGAGTGAAATGTCTGTTGATCAACTTAGATCGGTAGCCGAGGGTTTACTAGACATTACTCTCTGAAATAAATTTACTGGTGAACAATGATGTGAAGTTATTTCCCTGAACTCGGATTGCTCAACTTGGTAAGATAG
>CAZLNX010000029.1:0-29881 GCA_964560795.1 uncultured Anaerolineales bacterium
CCCTAGAATAACATGTTTTCCTATTGCCTATTTATTTTGTAAAGTTCAATAAACGGACTTCCTATCTAAGCAGTGATTTCAATCTCGCTGATTGGTTCAACATAATCTTTATGCAAACCCCGAAAATTAATGAATCGAAAAAGGTGAAGCATGGAAGCGCTTCACCTTTTTCTTTATTGATGATTATGGACTATTCGACGGTATTAACGTTTTGAGCTTGAGGGCCTTTGTCGCCGACGACAACCTCAAATTCTACGCGTTGACCTTCCTCGAGGGTGCGGTATCCTTCGCCCAAGATCGAGCTATAGTGTACAAACACATCCTCGCCTTGGTCCCCCTGAATGAAGCCATAACCTTTACTGGCGTTGAACCATTTAACGGTTCCGGTTTCTCGTACTGACACTGCTGATTCTCCTTTCGTCCACTCCAATACTAATGGGCAGCACTACTAGATAAGAGGGCGATCCAATTAAAAAAAGCTGCCACTATTCAAGAAATTTGTAGCATGCAGAATGGGGCTTGTCAAGTCGCCCCAGAGAGTTTTATGGATTTTTTAGATAAGGGGGTTGGATATGTATTTTCAGTTTCGTTTCTTGGAAACTCGGATACCGTCAGGCTAGGGTGTATAAATTCGAATTTCCGGATCACTATGTAACTAATATACGATAACTTGTGTACCGTAGCCTCTGCGATCCCATTCGTGGGGTTCGATTTCAGGTAAAGTCCACAAATAAAGCCACTTGGCTTCTTCTATGGTCATATTCACGCAGCCATGACTCATTTTATAGCCATAATTATGATGCCAGTATGTGCCATGGAAGGCAATGCCGGTTTCTGTGAAGAAGGTCACCCAGGGTACACCGGGCAGCTCATAGGCGTGAATGTCATCGGTCATTTTGCCATTACCCATGTGTTTGGATGGCATCTTAACCGAGACATTGAAGCGCCCCGTAGGCGTGATGGTGGGAATCCCATTTGATGTTGCTCCGACACTGGGAATTCCCGTTGAAACTAAAGTGCTGAGAACGACCTTATCGCCCTCATAGGCTTTCATCGATTGGTCTTTCAGCGATACTTCGATGCGTTTCTCTTCCCAGGGAACATCGGGCGAGATGGGTTTGAGTTCCTCGGGCATGATGATGCGCACATGGGTAGCGGGTACGTAGTAATCGATCTTAAGCAATTCGTCAGTGATTTTATACCAGGGCTCGCCATCCTGGCCTTCTTCAACGCCCGTGACCCAGTGCACCGATTGGTAGTATAGGCGATAAAGCGGCACCCAACCATAGGTCAAGGTTTTTCGGTACGAACGGGTATACGGGACTGTGATTTCACCGAGCCAACCCTCTTCAGGGATCCAGGGCAGGGGATCGTTAAGCACTCGTTTGACGATGGGTACATGGGCGCTGTGCGCATAGCCACCAAAGGTGCGATACCAGCGAGGTGAATTAGGTTTGTCTTCGGGTTCGATGATCACATCAAAAATGGGGATAATTTGGTCACGATAGCGCACACCCACTTTTTCGCTTTTGTAATCATCATCGACGAAAATATCAATCTCTTTGGTGCCAACACGGCCGATGGCGATCACATCCGAAGGGAACCCCTCATCCTCAGGGAACCAATCGAAAAACTGGTTCGTCGACAGGGAGCCGAGAGCCATAGAACTGAATTTCAAGAATTCACGTCGAGAGATTGATGTGACCATTAAGGGTGGATTCTACTAAAGGAAAGTGGATATATCAAGTCTGAATATTGCGCGAGCGGCGTAGTCCATGAAGCCGCATCGCCATGCAGTCGCAGGAGCGACTGCGGAGGCGCAAAGCCGTCATTCCTATCAGCCTTGCACCTCCCATAGTGCATGAGCACAGTGGTGATATCAGTCGTGATCCAAACAAAAAACTAGGATCGAGGTCGCCGCATTGCCATGCAGTCGCAAAGGCGTCAGTGGTAGGCAGTTGAGGGACCTATTATTGTAAACAGATAATTAGCGCCATGTGTAAGTTTTCTTATTATCTGTAATTCTGGGCCCTGCAAGGGCGAAGAATCTTTCCTGATAGGCTTCTAGATCCTTCGCTTCGCTCAGGATGACAGTCATTAGAAATTAACTTGCGCATTAGGTTAATTATGTTAGAAGATATCGATGCGCGTCCCATACCCGCGCACATCCCAGTTGCTGCGATCTTGGATTGGTAGATCATACGCAGGCGTGACCCAGCGGAAGAGCCATTTGGCGTCTTTATTGTTCAGATTGATGCAGCCGTGACTCATTGGTAATCCGAAGTTGCTGTGCCAGAATGTGCCGTGGAAAGCCACGCCACTCTCGAAGATGAAGAAACTCGTCCAGGGGACTCCTGGCAGGATGTACTCGTCTGGGGCGCCGGAGGCCTGTACGCCGCCCATGTGTTTGGATGGGGATTTGGATGTGATGTTGAACGTGCCTTTAGGAGTTTTTCTGCCCTGGGGGACTTCCAATTCCCCCAAGCCGCTGGAGATGCGCATCCGATAAATGGGTTGATCCTGTTCGAAGGCAGTCAGATATTGCCCTGCAAGGGATACCTCGATCCGTTTCGCATCAAAGGGTAAATCTGGTGAAAGTGGGGTCATCTCCTGATCGGGGATCGGACGTAAGTGCAGCGCGGCAACATAATACACCAGATAATCAGTGAGTTCAGATGTCAGTTGGTACCAGGGCTTGCCATCAGGCCCCTCGACGATGTCCGTGATCCAGTGAGTGGTTTCGTAATACAGGCGATAATTGGATTCCCAGCCATAGGTTTGGGAGTAAGTATACGCCTGGGTATAAGGGACAGTAACCTCGGTCAATTGACCGTTTTCTGGAACCGAGTCGATCGGTGTGTTGTAGCGAAACTTGGCCACTTGCAGATAGCCGCTGTGAATAAATCCTCCATGAACGCGATACCAGATCGGGTTGTAGGGCGGACCTTCGACTGGAATGTGCTGATAATAGATGTTGAGCAGTTCATCCTGCCGAGTCCAACGCACAATACCACTGTGAAAACGCGGTTCTTGATAAATGGCCGCTTGCTGATCAACGGTGACGCGCCCTACCAGCATCAAACCAGCTTCATAATCATCATATGGCGGTGGAAATGGATTAAAGGCCATGCTCCCCAGCGCCAGGGTGCTGAGTTTAAGAAAGTCGCGGCGGGAGATGTTTGATGGGGACATAGATAGATGCGATTGTAATCAAGGATAATAGTGAAAGCAAGCCCGGTGTTGGGTATAGATCTTCGGATATCGATTATACTTCTTATTGCATACGATTTTTAATAGAAATTCTCGTTCAGATTAGTTTAGCTTCTGTCAGTTAAGTTACGTCCGAAAGTGGCCATGATGGAAGAGTACGAATCCCCCAAAAAGAAATTAAAAAGTGAATCCGGCGAAGCGCGCGTAGATTTACGCAACCAGCTCGCGAATCTCTCTTGTGAAAAAGAAAATTCCATAGCTAAAGTGAATACTCAGGAAGCTTCTGAGGTAGCTGTGAAGTTTGTGTACGCAAACGGGCGCCTTGCTGCGATTTCTTTAAAATGTATTACGAAATGATTATTGGTACAGCGAAGAGAACGGAAAAATCCGTAATAGCAAACTGATCGCGAAAATTCCTATAAAAGATTCATCAGTTTGCAGCTCATAGGGAATAGTTATGGACAAAAAGGATACTGTCATTCCCAAGGGGTCAATTCTCGTCATTGATGATACCCCGGCGAACTTGCGCTTGATGGTTCAAGTTCTGGGCGATGAAGGCTATAAAGTTCATCCGGCACGCAATGGCGAAATGGCCCTGGAATATGTTTCGCATTTTGTGCCAGATCTGATTCTTTTAGATGTGCGAATGCCCACTATGGATGGATATGAAGTGTGCCGGAAGTTGAAAGAATTAGACCGTATCCATAATGTCCCGGTTATTTTTCTCAGCGCCATAAAAGATAGTATCGATATTGTTAAAACATTTGAAGCTGGAGGGATTGATTTCATTCGAAGACCGTTTATTGCCGAAGAATTATTGGCACGTATTGATACCCACATGACGTTGCGGCGTTTTCAAATGGGTCTAGAACAATTAGTGGATGCTCAAACCCAAGAATTACTAAAGACCAATGAGCAACTTAGAGAAGAGATTGATGAACGGGGACGGGCAGAAGTTGCCCTGGAACAACGTGCTTCTCAGTTGGCACTTCTCAATCAAATCAGCAATCAGATTGCAGCCGAACTCGATCTCGACTCTCTACTAAATAAGGCTGCCCAACTCACGCAAGAGACCTTTGGTTATCATCACGTTGGCTTATTTATTGTGGATCATGAGAATCAAGATTTGCTTATGAAAGCCAGGGCGGGAGAATTCAGTGACCTGTTCCCTGAAGAACATCGCATCAAGCTTGGAGAGGGTATGGTCGGCTGGGTGGGCCAACAGGGAGAGAGACTTCTAGCAAACAACGTTGATGAAGACCTGCATTATAAAAAGTTTTTGCCATCACAGTTTCCGACTCAATCAGAATTAAGCGTGCCGATTCAGGTTGATCAAGAAATTGTGGGTGTGCTGGATGTCCAAAGCCCCCAAATCAATGCCTTCGACGAGCAGGATGTTAGAACCATCGAGACTTTGGCCGCCCAGATCGCCGCGGCGATTGAGAAAGCGCGCACCATTGAAGAAATTAAAGAGGCAGCTGACCGCTACCAGATTTTTGTAGAAGACAGCCCGCTCTCAATATGGATTTTCGAAATTCAGCCACCCATGCCTATGGATTTGCCCATAGAGGAGCAAATCGATTGGCTGATGAACAAAAGTGCTTTAGTAGAAGCAAACATGGCGACGGCCATGATGGATGGCTATCAAACCGTCGGTGAGATGATGGGTTTGCCGCTGAGAAAATCTTGGGGATCGAATGAAGAATGGGCTCGATCAATTGTACGCGCCTGGATTGAAGCAGGGTATCGTTTTGAAAATGTCGAATCACATCAACAAATATTGGATGGTAGTGAAGTGTATCGCTTAACGTCGGCATCTGCTGTCCTCCGAGATAATCTTCTTGCGCGTATATGGGGGACCAGCCTCGATATCACCGAGAGTAAGCTGGCAGAACAGGCCTTGGAGGAAAGCCAGGAACGCCTGGCTCTGGCAACCAATGCAGCGAATGTTGGCATATGGGATTGGAATGTCAAAGAAAATAACTTGATTTGGGATGATGCCATGTATGCTTTATACGGTATCAACGAGGATGATTTTAGTGGTGCTTATGAAGCCTGGAGCGCGGGCATTCACCCTGATGATTTTGAAGGCGCCAATTCTGACGTTCAAACAGCCTTACAAGGTGGTGGAGATTTTGATACAGAATTTCGCGTTTGTTGGCCGGATGGAACCACTCGTTACATTCGGGGCATCGCTGAAGTTTATCGCGACCAGGACGGTGAAGCCGAGCGCATGATCGGTATCAACTGGGATATCACAAAACGAATATCAACCCAACAGGAATTACAGCAGTATACCGAACGGCTGGAAACCTTACAAGCCGCCAATCTTGCCCTTTCTGAGATCTTGGATTTAGACGGGGTATTAGCCAGATTGTTAAAACACTTGGGACAATTAGTGCCATTCGATAGTGCCAATGTGATGTTAGTCGAGGAGGGGGAATACGCGGCGATACGGGCTGCTCAGGGATATGAAAAGTATACCAATGCCGAAATGGTATTATCCGTATCCTTCGATGCCCACAGCATCCCTTCCATTGCCCCTATTATCACAGAACAGGAAAGTTTTCTGATCCCAGATACCAGGGAATTTTCAGGCTGGCTACCCCTGGAGGGATCTGAGCATGTCATGAGTTGGCTGGGCGTGCCGCTGGTGGCCAGCGGCCGGGTTATCGGATTGTACTCCCTAGACAGCACCCAGGCAAACTTCTTCACGGATGAACACGTCAAGTTGGCTGAAGCTTTGGCCAGCCAGGCAGCGGTTGCCATTCAGAACGCTTTGCTCCACGACCAGGTTCAGCGCCATGCTGAAGATCTCGAAAAGCGTGTCCAGCAGCGCACCCGCGAGTTAGAGGAGACTAACACTGCACTGACAGTAAGTGAGAATCGCCTTCAATTAGCTTTGTCTGCAGCTAAGGCCGGGGCATGGACATTGGATGTTCAGACAAACAGCAGTTGGTGGGATGAGCATGTTCGTGAAATATTTGGTTTGACAGGTGATCCCCCAGATAATTTTGCTGAGTATTGGCAAACTGTTTTGCATCCTGAAGATCTCCAGAAAACTCTCGTTGCATTCCAAAGTGCATTTGACGATCAAGACATCACGCGCACGTCGATTGAATATCGGATATTGCTGGAAGAGGGGGAAAAATATGTCATCGATCAAATATATATTCATCGTGATGATCGGGGGGTGGCAACCCATACAACCGGATTGACCTTAGATATTACTGACTTAAAGAAGGCTGAAGCCCAACTACGGGAAAGCGAACATCGCTACCGAGTTATTGTAGAAGATCAGACTGAGTTTATTGTACGTTATCTGCCTGATACGACACGAACATTTGTCAACAGTAGTTATTGTCGTCATAAGGACCGCCAGTATGATGATCTTGTGGGTACTCGCATACTTGATGAACTGTCTGAAAGTGAGCAAGAGAGGTTAAGAAATAAATTGGCCAGGCTTAGCGTTCAGGATCCGACTTGGACAGATGAGCATCAAACCTTCTCGACCGATGGCGGCGTTCTATGGGAGCGTTGGATGGAGCGCGCGATTTACGATGATGAGGGAAATCTGATCGAATATCAATCGGTTGGTAGAGATATTACTAATCGGAAATTTGCAGAGGAATCTTTAAAAGCCAGTGAAGAGCGTTTCAGAAGACTTTTCAATCACGCACCAATTGGCGCAGCGATTTCTGGCACAGACAATCGGTTTGTAATGGTAAATGACGAATTTATCCGGATATTCGGCTATGAGAAAGATGCGTATGAAAATCTCACATTTGCAGAAATTACATTTCCCGAAGACCTTGATGAAAGCCGACAATATATCAAGAATCTTCGGAATGGAAGTGTTGAAATAGTTGAGCTAGAAAAACGATACTTGCGGAAAGATGGCGAGATGATTTGGGGTAGGGTGACTGTACGAATGATCGATGATCAAACTGGTCAACCAGGGAACATGTTAGCGATGGTTCAGGATATTACTGAAAGTAAACGTGCACAACTTCAACTCGAAATGACACAGTTTGCCATCGACAACGTGCAAGATGCGATATTATGGCTAAGGCCTGATGCCCAATTCACTTACACCAACAAGGGGGCTAGTTCAAGTCTAAATCATTCGAATGAAGAATTGCTGTCACTTAAGGTTTTCGACGTAGACCCTGACTTCACTGCAGATCGATGGCCTGAATTCTTATCACAGCTTAGGGAAGCTGGTACGTTAAACTTTGAATCGCGGCATTTGACAAAGGGTGGAAATGAATTTCCAGTCGATATTACTGCAAGCTATCTAGAATTTGAAAGCGATGAGTTCATCATCGCAATTGCTAGGGATATCACCGATCGCAAACAAGCCGAGAAAGATTTGCGTATCGCCCGTGAGGCAGCCGAGGCTGCTAATCAAGCCAAGAGTATCTTTCTTGCGAATATGTCCCATGAGATTCGCACACCCATGAATGCCATCTTGGGCTTTTCTCAATTGCTTAAGAATGATCCTGATCTGTCTGGAGAACATCAGGAGAAAATTAAAACTATTGTTCGCAGTGGCAAACACTTGCTGGATTTGATCAATGATATATTGGAGATGTCTAAAATTGAGGCTGGGCGTATAAGCCTGAATCCGAACACTTTCCGTCTTGCGAATTTAGTATTTGACCTTGAGACAACATTCAGTTATCGAGCCAGCACCAAGGGACTCAAATTTGAGATTGTGAAAAGAGGAGATTACTTAGCTACACCTTTATATGGTGACGAGAGTAAGATTCGCCAACTCTTCATAAACCTTTTGTCCAATGCTGTTAAATTCACGGAAACAGGTGGCATCAGATTGAAGGTCACAGTTGACAAGGCTACATCAAAGGCATTTACCTTGAATGGTGAGGTTCAGGATACTGGAGTGGGAATTGCTGAAGATGAATTGGATAAACTATTTGAACCCTTTGAACAAACCCGCAGTGGGGTTGGTCAACAGGAAGGCACTGGATTGGGCTTGGCTATTTGCAAGCAGTATGTGGAATTAATGGGCGGCTCTATTTCTATGAGCAGTCAGGTAGGCGTTGGTAGCACGTTTTCATTCGATGTTCCCTTAAAGGCGGGTCGTGAAGAAGAACTACTTGAGTTTGAACCGCTGGAACGCGTCACTGGACTGATGGCTGGTCAGGATGAAATTAAGATCTTGGTCGTTGATGACAGTCAGACCGATCGGCTTTTACTGACGGAAATTCTTGCCGGAGTGGGATTTTTAGTTGGTGAGGCTACCAACGGTGCCGAAGCCATTGATCGATTTTCTAGCTGGGATCCTGATCTCATTTTGATGGATATGAATATGCCGATTATGGATGGGCGTAAGGCTACTCAGCAAATAAAGGGCACGCCCCGCGGAGAGGACACTCCCATTATCGCTGTTACAGCCAGTGCCTTTGAGGAGGATCGGCGCGAAATATTGGATAGCGGAGTGGACAGCTTTATTCGTAAACCTTTTGAGACTGATGTGTTGCTGGAAACGATCCGCGTTCATCTTGAGATCGAATATCAATATGAAGAGAGTGAGAGAGCAGATAAACCTTTGTCAGCTGACAAGGATTTTGATCTAAAAGGAAATTTGCGAGAATTACCAGCAGAACTAATAGCCCAGTTTCAAGATGCAGCTCTGAGCGGCAATATTTCCAAAATGGGTGAAATTATTGCGCAGATAGAAGGCCATAACCCCCGCCTGGCGGATGGCCTAATGAAACATGTCAATCAATACGAATATGATGTCTTACTTGCTTTATTCGAAAACGGAGAATAAGTATGAGCGATCTCCCAACCTCACATCCTACGGCCAGAATATTAATTGTTGACGATACGCATGCCAACCTACAACTGCTTTCTGAATTGCTCGAGAAACAAGGTTACGATACTCGTCCTGTTCCCAATGGAGAAGTAGCACTCAAAGTAGCTAGCTATGATCCCCCCGATCTGATTTTGCTGGATATCAATATGCCAGGGATCAATGGCTATGAAGTTTGCAAACGCCTAAAAGCCGATGAGAATCTTAGAGGAATTCCAGTGCTCTTTATCAGCGCGTTGGAAGATACCATGGACAAGGTGAGGGCTTTCGATGTGGGAGGCGTTGACTATATTACAAAACCTTTCCAGTTTAAAGAGGTAAATGCAAGAGTAACAACGCATTTAAATCTGCGCCGTCTTCAGTTATATCTAGAAGAAATGGTTCAAGATAAGATCGAGGAAATCTCGGCATCCCAGATGTCAACCATTTTTGCACTGGCCAAGTTGGCTGAATCTCGCGATGATGATACTGGAAAGCATACTGAACGCGTGCAGGAATATTGTAAAACCTTAGCGGAAAAAATGAAGAATAATCCCAAATATAAGGCGGCAATCACCACAGAATTTGTGGGTAACTTATACCATGCCACCCCGCTCCACGATATTGGCAAAGTTGGCATCCCGGATGCAATATTACTGAAACCAGGCAAATTAACCGATTCTGAATTTGATGTGATCAAAACGCACCCTACAATAGGGGCTGAAACTTTGGAGCAGGTCCAAGATCAATATCCCAAAAATATTTTTATCAAAACGGGGATTGAAATTGCTCGTTCCCATCACGAGCGTTGGGATGGAAAAGGGTACCCAAATCAACTGAAGGGGGAAGAGATTCCCCTTTCAGCCCGAATTATGTCTGTGGCTGATGTATATGACGCCCTACGTACAGAAAGACCTTATAAAACTGCTTTTCCGCATGAAAAGTGCGTCGCAATTATCAAAGATGGCAGTGGCTCCCAGTTTGATCCAGAAATCATTTCGGTCTTTCTGGAAATTGAAGCTCAATTCGATGCAGCCCACCAGGCGTTATATGATTAGCATTAGCTTTGGGCAATGGGAATTGTTTAGGAGGTAATCATGGGTACTAAGTTCTGGCAGAAATTACTAATGGTCATTTTTGCTGTCGTCTTTTTGATGAAGCCAACCGCGGGAGCTTATGCAGTAGATCGAACGCTTGATTACCAATTAATTAATGCCCCACAGCAGGAATTGCAAGACAAGCTCACTTGGGATTGTGCAATGGCAGAGATATTTCTGGTTACTATGGTTGAGCTCATAGTGACATGCTTCCTAACCAATACCACCCCTGGCACTATAGGGCATGATGTCGTTATTTCGGCAACAGAAAGCACAGGGAATATTGAGGCCAGCACCACTCCTGAAAAAATCTCAGAGACCCCATATAACGTAAAAAATGAAGTAACTGTTAAACTCTTTGCTCCACCAGGCACCCCTCCCGGCGAATATGAAGTAGAATTAAGAGCCAAGGGGCCAGACACCAATGATGCCTCAAAAATCCTTAAAACGACCACGACTGACCCCACAGCGACAAATACCGCCACGCAAACTTCCACAAACACGCTGACTATCACGCCCAGCCTCACTGCGACATCAACGGCAACAGCCACTCATACACCCACATATACGCCATCTCAGACGCCTTCGGTGACGGTCCAGCCGGAAGAATCAGTTAGCCAACCAGAGACAACTGGCAAGAATAGGTTGCTCAGCGTGCCCCCCTGGTGGGCATGGACATTCTTTGGTCTTGCCACGCTATTTTTGCTGAGTTTTGCGCTTTGGATATTATTCTTTAGAAGGGATGTCCCGATCCCATGCTGGTTGTGGTTTCTATTTGGAATATCAGGGCTGAAAGTGCTGTCGACCTTGTGCTATGTGTTGATCATGTGGTTTGAGTGACAGATGCTTATTTATCATCATGATAAGATGATCAATCCTATATTGATGATGACACCCAATAAGCCTTTCTGCACCAACATCTGAGGCTTTCCATCCCAGAATTCGATGATCGTGACTGTAGATAGAACAGCAGCGATTATCGTCCACGTATTTGCCCAACTTGATTGTAAGATCAAGATCAAGCCCACGCCTGAAACCACGAAAAGGAACGTTGCCATGTTGTATTCGAAAGCGGCGATTTTGGGGGTGATCCTTTCCCCCAATCGATCTGTGAAAATCCATGAGTAACCAGTCCAGCCCATTTCGGGTTGGAATTCGACCAGTTCCAGGCTCAGGACCACATACCAAATGTGAGCTAGTCCGTGGATGATGAGGAAGATACCAAAAAACATAACAACCTTGTTTAGAAGTTCAACTTTTTCAAAAAGTTGAACTTCTTGTGAATTCAGCTAATCTAATAATATGTCTCTAAGAAGACTGTAATCAGCATCTCCTTCTTCAACAAATGATTCGTATTCTTCGACTGATCCAAACTGTTCCATAATAAATTCAGGTATAACCAATGGATCATTCCTCTGAGCGGTAAAATCACGATAACTTGAATACTCCCACTCGCTGGGATGTGAAACTAGACCGGCTTCTACCGGATTCCGATGGATATAACGCGATAGATGCAGTAGATAATCGTCTCTCTTAATGAGTTTGCCTTTGAAGCGCCCTTGAAATAGACTCCCGACACGGTCTTGTTCCTTGTTGATTGCCTTGGTATATGATGTGCCAAATGGCTGCATTACCTTATGGCTAAATTCATCAATTTTCAAATAAACTAGCAAATGATAATGATTAGGCATGAGACAGAATGCGATTATATTTGCCCTGTCTGAAGAAAAATATTTCCGTAATCGACGTAAGAAGAATGTCCAGTTGTGGTCTTCAAAAAATATCGGCTGGCGATTTACGCCACGATTGTAGATGTGATAGTATTCACCGGCTTTGTATAAAGTTTTGCTCATATAAATGCAGATAAAGAAGTTGAACTTCTTATGATTTATTTTTGTCCCGGTTTTCTCTGTAATTTACGCAAGCGTTCTACCATAGCCTTGGCTCGTTCCAAGGCTTCTTTTTCGGCATCATCTTCAGGTTCGCTCCAGGGCTGTGTAACGCGCCATGTGATCTTCCCATTGAGTGGCTCTTCAGAGAAGGCGCCGGGATCGTAGAGTTGGTAGTCCCGGAATTCAACTGGGCTTTCTTGATAACAGCTCCACACAGCTTTGCGGATCAGTGCGGGGTCGCCCTCGAACTGCAGATCGACCAGGGTGAGCTGCTGACGAAAACGCTCAATCAGTTCTATGGGAATGTTGTAAAGATAGGGATGTAACGCCTCGGTACCCAGGATACGTTTCTTCTCGTCAACACCGTTGCTTAGCAAGGCTTTGAGTGCCTGGCCGGTATGATGGCCTTGGGATTCGGGCCCGCCTAAAATCAGGTAGCGGATATTGGGGTTGCCGACAATATTGCAGACCATTTTTTCTAGACCGATGTTGGGAGTTTGGATCGAACCCGAAAGCGCCGCGCCACTCTCGGCCCCCGTCCGGATCAGCCGCTCGATGTCGGGGGGAATCTTATCTTCATCGCAATTCAAAATAATGGCGACAGCCACTGGGGAGAAGTCATTCCCACGAATGAAGCGCCCCTCTTCGGCAGGGTAATCGGGGTGGGGATTCACTTTTAGCATGGTTTCACCAGTTCCAGCCAATGAGGGTACCCATAGGAGTTTTGTGCACTCAGGGTGGGAGTTTGCTCCTCAGAGAATAAATATTTGGCCGCAATTGTGAGTTTGCTCTCGTTGGAATTTTCATCCCCGAAGGCTTCCAGTCCAAGACTCCACCAAACTTCCCCATTGCACTTGATATGCGTTAATTCTATGTTGCAGCCTCCGATGGAATAATCCGGCATTTTAACTGTTTCGGTATTTTGGCCGCTGATCTGGAAGCTGTACAAGCTGCGTTCCTTGGAAACGCGCTGCCAACTGGCGCCCAAAAATCGCGCTGATAAATAGTTCGTTTGCGTTGGATCCACGAGGTAGCTCCATTTGCGCCAGCCTTCCACCACCCCGACAACGTTTGACGCAAAGGTTGCGTTACCAAATTCCTGGGTTCGCTGTTTGATCTCTATGCGGCCTTCACGGAGTTTCACTCCCAGGTTGGCGTTTCCGTTTTGCAGCAAGTAGATATCTGTTCGTGGTGATTGGGTGATGGGCTCTGCTTTCTTACCGGCAATTTGAGAAAACCACGTTTGAATATCTACGGGAATTTCCCCCTGATGAAACCAGCGCACTTCAACAGTAGAAAACATAGATCATTCCATCGGGTAATCTCGGATGAAATCTTCGCGCTGCGAAATTAGCTTTTTCCAAATTTCGATGGGTACATGTGATCGAATGACCTCTGAAACCATTTCAATCTCTGAAGACTCTTCGATCATGCTGGGGATTTTATATTCAACGCCGTCTGCAGTGATATCCAACCATTCCAACGATCCACCAACCGGGGCGTCTTGTATCTCCGTCCAATTTTGACGCAGTAGATTTCTTTCGACCATCAACTGATAAAGCGCGAGAAGAGTATCATCACTGACCGTGAAGTGCTCCACCCAGACAGGAAGATCGTGTTGAGGGTAATCGGGGTAAAAGTTGATCACTCCATCAAGTCTAGGACCGATTTTGATGCTGTATTCGTAGTAATGCGGGGGCGGAACTGTACCCTCACACCAGCGATATTTGAAGGAAAAATCATCTGGTAGTTTATTCATCTTATTCAATCGAAAATCGTAAATATTTTATGGCCATGGCACTTCGACAGGATCAGAATAGCCATGCTTTTCAGCGATATAAACCCAGGCACGCGATGGCAGGATGCAGCCAGGTTCATCGGTTACATAGAGGTCGTTCTTCTCAGTGTGGTAGGCCGTCCAGAAATAGGCACCACCCTGGCATAACCACAACTCGATCAAATAGCCGCGGCGATCCTCTTTGGGAATGTAGTAGGCATGCAACCAGCTAATTGTGACTTCGTTCCCATCGCGAGATGCAACCACGCCTTCGGGAAGACGCACAAACGTAGATTTGGGTAATTTGGTTTCGACCACGTTAGCATCCATAGCGTCACCAACGATCTCGAAGAGCGAGGCTGCCGCCCAACAGTGCCGGTCCAGGTCGTGCGGCTGCACCCACAGCCAGTTGCCGAACTCATTGCGCCCGTGCACTAGAATAGGATCCCCCTGATTGAGTTCGTGGGAATAGAGATAAGCTTTGCCGGGTCCATAGCGACAGAAACCTTGGGCGACAATGACATGTCCATAGGGTCCTTCAGGTGTAGGTGTGGAAGTGATCGTTGGCGTCAGAGTGCTGGTCGGTGTCAGTGTGGGTGTGAACGTGGCAGTCGGAGTTGGCGTATGCGTATTTGTGGGTGTCGCGGTTGCGGTCAAGGTCGCTGTCGCCGTCGCGGTTGCTGAAGATGTAGGCGTCGGAGTAGAAGTAGGTGTCTCCGTAGCAAAGAAGTTAATCGCAGGGAGATTGCATCCCGCAAGTAGAAATGCTATGCAGATGGCTAGTAGGGAGAACCGATAAAATTTCATAGTAGAGATCATACCAGATAGCTTGCCTATTTATTCAATAGATACTGATCAAAAAAGTCAATCACCCGGGTTTCGTACTCCACTGGATACGCTGTGAGCATACCCACGTGCCCGACGCCTGGCTCGGTCCAAAGAAAACGCGGCTCCCCAGCGGCATCATACAAGCGTATTGCCGCATTGAATGGTACGGTTTCGTCAGCTTCACCCTGGATGATGAATACCGGTCGCGGGCTGATGTGTGGGATTGCATCAACGGGGCGCAGATCATCAACGGTCAAGCCGGTTTCCTGCTCGGTAAAGAATCGAATAAATGGTTGAAAGATAGGATAAGGAGAGACCACGTGGATCATATCCCCGATGGCTGCGAAGGCGCTGTCGGCGACCACGGCCTGGATTTGGGGTTGATCGGCGGCAGCGATGAGCACGGTCGCTGCTCCCATAGATTCCCCAAAAGCACCAATGTTTAGTAGTGGATCTGCGCTCAATGCATAATCCGAAGCGGCAATAACATCGAGCTGCTCGTAATAGCCCCAGGTGACCATATCTCCTTCGCTCTCTCCGTGTGCGCGTGCGTCCCAGGAAATGACCCCGTAATCATGCCAGGCGAAGAATGAATGCATCAGCGCCGAACGCCCTCCCGCATAGCCGTGCGCAACCAGGATCACCGCACCATTCTGGGAAGGTGTGTACCAGGCTGCCAAATCAATTCCATCCTCGGTGGTTAGTGTGATCGTTTGATATTCGACATCAAATTGGGATGGGTCATCGCCAGTTTCTCGTTGGTAGCGATGTGGATGGGCGTAACTCTGTGCTCCCTGGTAACCGAAGCGGATCAGAACGAACAGCGTTCCAAGAAGAGCAATCCCCAAGGTGAATGCTATTAAGTTTCGCCAATAGCGGAAGTCTCGAAATCTACTCATTTTTTCTTTGCAATATATTCAATATCAACCTGTTCGATTCTCATCTTACCAGATACTCTTTCAATCCAACTCTTCTGTTTACGCAAGATCTCAAAATTCTTGAAATATGTATCGGCCTCATTGTCTTCGTGTTTGGCAAAGCGGGTACTTTTGAGCAGGTCCATTGCGGGTGCGGACTCACAGAAAACGCTGTCATCTGGATCGTCTACCGATTCGAAGTTGACATATGCCAATCCCCCTGATTTGAGCACCCTCTCGATTTCAGTCATAGCAAACGCAATATCAGGTTTGGTCATGAACATGATGGCATTGTAGGAATAAACAAAGCTGAAGAATTCATCTTCAAATGGGATTGCTCGCATGTCCCCGCGGAATATGTTCAACGGCATGTTGTTTTCTTTGCAAAATACAGCAGACTCAGTCAGCGCTGGCTGAGCGATTTCAATACCGTAGGTTTTGTAGCCATGTTTGTAGAATAGCGATAGTGGGGGTTGGTTTCCTCCAGCGCCGCAGTCAAGTACCATCCTATCGAGAGGGCTGGCGTTGCACTGTCTCAAGAATTCATATAAGGGTGTTGCCCAATTTATTTGGTTCATGCCTTAGTTTCGATATGGGAACTTTTCTACTTCATTTCCCGTCATTCGATTATAAATGAAAGGAATGATGTACAATGAAAAAATTCAATCTTGTCCTGATTATCTTGATTTTCGTGATTGCGTTCCTGCTTGCATTTTGTAAGGAGAACGCTGATTCCGTGTCGGATCCACTGGATGGTACGTCGTGGGTATTGTACGCATATCGCAAATCTAAGCCTCTCCCTGAGACCACCATAACAGCAATTTTTGAAGATGGTCAAATTCGCGGCTCGGCCGGCTGCAACTCGTTTAGCGGTGACTATTCCGTGCGTGGTGGGAAGATCACTGTTGGGCCCATGGCAATCACCATGATGGCTTGCCTCGACCCCGAGGGGGTTATGGAGCAAGAGCAATTAGTCTTAGAATACCTCGGGGATGCTCAGACCTACCAACTGTCTGACGAACGGTTGATGATTTACCAATCCGATGGCGAGGCTTTGACCTTTGTCCCAACCGAGTAGCGGATTTATTGATCCCGAGCGGCTTCAATGAGCGCCCGGGCGTTCTCGCCGGTGACTTGCCAGCTTAGACAGCGTACGCTGCCGCCCATGAAACAAACACCTTCGGCATTGATGGGAATGATCTCCTTGTCCGTCAGCGCTTCGATGGCCGCAATGGACTTCTCGTCATTGGCATTACCAAACACAGGCATATAGATGAAGTGATCTGTAACCGTTGAATTGAGATTGATTCCACAGGCAGAGACAAAATCTTTCCAGATTTCCAGTGAGTAATCGGCTTCAATTTCCACAATTTCAACACCTGGTAAATCGCTCTCTAGTGCTGAGATCACATGGGTACGGAACGGCTCGCCATAGGTGTTGATTGCAACCGTATCCTCAGAAATGAACATCACTATGCCGTCGGCGTGACCCATGGGTTCGCCTTCCTCCTGAGGAATGATTGCAACATGGTCGATTTCCAAGAGATATTTGAGTTCTTCTCTAATTTCTTCTTCTGTCCAGTCGGGGTTGTCTTCGAGTATCCGCTCAGTGACGATGATCTTGTCCAGATTGTTATCGACCACGTTGCCACCATCAAGGATGAGATCGCTTTCCTGAAATTCCAATCCATGATTTGCTGCAAAGCGACTGAAGCTGGCTTGGATATAACGCGATGCCGATCTTTCCAAGTAGCTGGGGTTGTATGAGAACTGTACCATCTGCGCTGGGATTACTGTGGTGAAGTCCCGCATCCAGATATCGGCGACTTCGACTTCCAGCAAGATGTCATCGGGTAACTCATCTTGAAGGTAGGGCAGTGTATCTTCGTCTGCAAGGATGATGATATTGTCGTGTCCCATAACGGCTTGCGCATAGGCAATATCGAATGCGATGATTTGGTCTAAAACCTCGGCGTAGTATTCTTCGTGGACGGATGGTGCTGAGAGTACCAAGAGCATGCGCTCATCGCTGATGATATTGGTAAACGGGTCGGCTTGAGCTTTGAATGGCATAGAGTCACCTGTGCAGCCTGAGAACAGGATGGCGATCCCGATGATGAGAGTGATTGTATTCGAAATTTTCATTTGGATTTTTCATGAGGAAACCAAGAAACCCGGAAGTTTTCCTGAGTTCCTGTATTCCTTATTCGGCAGAATAAACTTCTATAATTTCCGTAACTGCCTTGGGAGCTATGATCTTGGCATAGGTTTCAATATCCTGCAGATGCATCAAAACTACATCATCCCTGATCCCGGGTGGGGCGTAGATGGTGAATAATGCCTTGGTGGTGTTGGGGTTGATGGCTGTGCGCCGGTCTGGGCCATAGATCACACTGGATAAGATGTCCTCGGCATCGGCGATATACATATCGCCAGCCTTGAGCTGCTGTTCCTGGCCATTCATACGCATGAAGGTTTCGTCTCCCTCAGCTGCATAAATGCCGATGGGCTGCTGAACGATATCCAAATCGTGACCGGCGGTGAGCAGTTGATTCTTCAACTCTGCTGTGAACATGGCTTCAACTAAGGCTGCCACACTGGGAATAGATCGCCCTTTATGCACAATGGACTCTAGTTGGAGCTGCACATGATAGGTTTTCTTGAATCCTTTGTAATAGGCGTAATAGGCTTTCAGTGTGGGAGTCTCCCGTAATGCGGCGCGATCGAACTCTCCAAATTGTTGGCGAAGCTGATCTTCGACTTCCGCTTTCAGCGCATCCAGTTCGGGGTGTGACTTTGGGTTGGCGACATCCTTTAAAACCAAGATGCCAATCGAGGCCCCTGGATAGGTTGTTTTCCATTTTTCAGTGATGGTTAGCATAATATTTTCTCCATGTTCGAATTCTGTAGCCGGAATTTCCAAATCCCGATGCGACGTTCAGAGATATGGGTATCTCGACTACTTATAATACCTTTTGAAAACTCTACAAACCGCCAGCCCCACCCAAATACGGTTCTCATCAGCCTTATTGCCCTTGCCGTAACCGGTGGGCCATAGGCCGTCGGGCTGCTGGTTGGTGACAAACCATTCCAGGCCCTTCAGAACATCGGGGTTGTCTATTGAGAATCCAAGCTTTGCTAATGAGTCCAGGCTGGTCAGCAGGTTCGTCCACCAGAAGGGGAACTGCAGTTTCAGCCAGTAGCTGGGGGCTTTGCGATCGTTGTATTTGTCGGCCTTGAAGAAACGTTCTTTGAGACGTTCTCCAGCCAAATGAACTTCGTCTCGTTGATGGTATCTGGGATGCGCGGCGAAGGCCCGCAAAACCATGCCTGTGGCCAAATGGGCATGGGGCTTGGATGTATCGGTTGGGATGGGATCACCGCACCAATACTTTTTCGTTTTCTCATTGGCTGGGATCATCTGCATGGGGATCAGCCAACCACCGTCAGCTTGTCTGACAGAGAGCAGCCAATCGAGGCCTTTGATTACCCTGGGATCTTGCGCGTACCCAGCCATGATGAGCAATTCCAGGATCGCGCCGTGATAGTAGGGCATATACTGGTTACCGATGATCCCGCGGATATCGCCCTCGTCGGTCTGGCAGGAGAAAACAAACTCGGCTGCTCCTTGAATAGAAGGGTGATCATAGGTCATGGCGAACATCTCTGCCAGGATGCGCAAGTTGCGAAAGGTTTCCAGGAGATCGTAGTTATTGTATGGGAATTTCTTCGCTCCCTGCCCGCCATATCGCCACGAGCCGTTTTCTTTTTGCTTCTTGATCACTTGGATCACGGGGGGAAGTTTCCAGAGATCCTCTACGGGAATAATATCATCCTCGAGTAGGTCGCGCCTCACGAAGAACGTCAGCGCGGCATCCTCAAAAGCAAGCAATCGAGGAATTGGGTCGACCTTTAGATTTTCAAGCCAGTCACTCATGGTTCGGAGTCTTGCCGATATCTTCATAAATGACCACTTTATTGCGGCCAGCCTGTTTGGCGGCGTATAAAGCTTGATCTGCCCGATCGATTAGTCTGTCGATGGTGGAATCTATTTCTATATCCAGGGTTGCTATGCCAATGCTTATGGTTAGCGAGACTGGACCAATATCTGTCTTAATGGGGTTTTCGTGAATTTGTGTTCGGAGACGCTCAGCCATCGTTCGCGCACTTTCAATATCAGTCTCGGGCATCAGGATGACAAACTCTTCGCCTCCATATCGGGCCAGGATATCGGGGGTTCGGATGTGCTCTTGCAAGCGTTCGGCAAGTGAGATCAGCACTTGATCGCCGATAATGTGTCCGTGTTGGTCATTGATTTGTTTAAAATAGTCCAGATCGAGCATTAAGGTAGTGAGATGGCGTTGGTAGCGTTTAGCCTGCTGGAAGTTGGGACTGGCTAAAGAGAAGAATTGTCGCCGGTTCAGTACCCCAGTCAACGGATCGGTGATAGCTTGGAGACGCAGCTCATATTCGGCCTGTTTGCGGGATGTTATGTCGTAGAACATAATGATGCGCCCCTGAGATGCTCCACCTCGGTCGCTGATTGGTGTAGATTGAATTTCGAAATACTTCTCGTCTAAGCGCATTTCAGCGCCCATTTCTGATGAAGTCTGGAGCCGCATGAGCAAATCCTGATATCGGGGAATAACTTCTTGGATAGATTTTCCAAGTACATTTTCTCGATCGATTTTTAGGATACCTTCTGCAGCCGGATTCATCTCCTGGATTTGGGCGCGTTCATCAATGATGATCACCCCGCTTTCTACATTCTTAAAAACCAGATGGTGAGCTACAGGAACGATATCTAGGAATCTTAAATATCGGATGGTGATAAGCAATAAGATCCCCGCGACCATAAACATCAAACTTGTAGGGTCATAAGGGGCTATCGGATTTGCGCCGAGGATATATAGGATGTTTGGGGAAATGATGAATATAATAACTAAAATCAGTGGGATAAGCTGTAAGCGGTATTTTTCTGGCATATTTATCATGCCAAGGATCAGTATAACAATTCCAGCGAAGGTTGCCAGATAAGCATATCCGACCCAAAGATAGAAGCCTGGCCCATAAACTTTCTCGAATATTACCAATCCGCCGGCTTCAGGAAAACTGAAAGAGCGATAGAAGAATGTATGCTGTTGGATGAAAAGAACCTGAAGAAAGGAAATTGCCGGAATGATAGTAAGTAAGGTGAGAGCCTTGGGCGATAACCATTGTTTGAAGTTGGAATAACTTACCGCGAATAATAGCCAAAAGAATTCCGCACCAATTATGCCCAAATATTCAACCCGCAGCATGATCAGTTTCCACCCTGGATCAGCGCTAAAAAAGCCGAGTAGGTAGCCTAACGACCAGAGCCCCGTCGAGAGCGCCATCAGGCTGAAAGTTTTCGTACCTTGAACGGGTCGCATACGCCATCCAAAATAAGCCAGCCCGAAAGAAATTGCCACAGCGGCGAGATAAAACCAAGCAAAGGAAGTGAACTGCCAGGTGCTCATCGATTTTCAACTCGCTCTTTTAGGTGCTTGCTTTTAACCCAACCGGGTGGGAATGGAGCGTTCTTATTGAGCAGCACTTCCAGCCCCTTACGCACGCGCGTGCGCACGGCAATGCTTTTATCGCTTTCAAGGGAGCTAATTTCCCTGAGTATGGCGTCTTTTTTATCGGGATAAAGCCTGGCGAGTATGCACAAGCTGGCAATGCTCCAGCTTTTGACAAAGGCGGTCTTGTCTCTTAATTGCGCCTTCAGCGTCGCCGTGATTTGGTCGGCACGATCGTCAAATAGCGCCATATGACCCAAGAGCATCGCTAGGTGAAAACGAACTTCGAAGTTGTTATCCTCTGTTGCCGCCTGGATGATTTCCGGCAAATAGGGGATAAATAATTCGGGTTTTTGCCGCCCAATTTTCTCGGCTGCATCCGAGGCGCGCCCACGTACTACACCATCGGAAAAGGAGAGCGCTTCGTAAAGGTCATCGACGATCTCCGGGTTCTCCAGGATCAATGCAACCACCTCGTCCGAAGCGCCGTCCGAGCGCCGGTCTCCCCCGGAGAGCCATTCGATAATTTGATTCATCTTTCTTCTTCCCGTATTGCTTGGTAGTGTTGGTATTTCGGGCTTTGTCAAGCGTGTCAGGCTAAATAATAAAAAACAATTTTTGGAGGGAATTTCCAAATGTCAACACGGTTTAGATAAAGCATAACATTAAATTTGTTCTGCTGAGGTGATGTGTTTTGAAATCAATTGGACAGCTTGTGCTGTGCCGTCTTCCTGGCGAATACGTTTTCCCAGCTCTTTAGCACGCTCTCGGACTCCCTCGTTGTTGATCCCCGTGTTGAGGGCCTGGATTAGCCTTTGGGCAGTCAACTGTTTGTAGTGGATCGGCTTTGGCCCCGCGCCGAGTTGGTGGACGCGCTGGCCCCAAAAGGCTTGATCTGACGCGAAGGGGATCACGATATTGGGAACTCCAGCCGCCAGGCCGGCCGCGGTCGTCCCTGCACCCCCGTGGTGGATGACGGCTTTCATGCGCGGGAAGAGCCAACTGTGGGGCACGTTATCGATGCAAAAGATGCACTCGGGATTGTCAAATTGATCTTCGCCTATTCCTTCGATGGTAATGACTGCTCGTTGCCTGGTTTGATTGATCGCCTGAATAAATATCTCGCTGAGCTTTTGTCCATATTTTGATGGGATGCTGCCGATCCCGATGAAAATTGGTGGTGTTCCAGCAGAGATGAACTTTACCATGTCTACCGGTGGAGTCCAGTTAGCAGGTGGATCGAGCGTCCAGTACCCCGTGATGATTGAACTGTTGGGCCAGTCAGCCGGTTGCGGCAGCACGGTGGGGCTGATGGCATATAGGATGGGGGTCTTATGGCGTGTCTTATTGGTAAAAGGCCAGTCCGGAAGTTTGGGGAGATCGGCGTGTTTGTGCTTCAGGTATTGGTATAAGGCACGTCCACTGTGCCGGAATATATTCGAAGTGAGGTTGTGGGTCGCTCTTCGATATATTCCCCCAAGTTTCAGGTCGGGAAATGTCATGCTGGGGAAACTGGCTGTGGGGGTGAATATCGGGAAAAACTGCGCCGAAATGTCTGGAATTCCAAGCTCGAAGGCGATCTGATAGCCCGCCTCGGTCATTAGAAAAGAATGGATAATCGCCTCAGCGTCCTCACAAGTATCTCTAGCGGCGCGCAATGTTTCTACGGCCAGGGGCAGCACAAACTCTCCCACAGCCTTAACCATCCTCAACGGGTTGAATCCGGCGTACTCGACCAGTTGATGGGCTAATACTCCTGGATCGCCGGGCAAAGGTGCGAATTCCAGTCCGTGGGTTTGGATAAACTCACAATATGCACTAGGCGCCGCGATGCGGACTTTATATCCGGCGTCTCGCAATCCGACTCCTAGGGCGACAAAGGGTTGCACATCCCCCCGTGTGCCATATGTCAGGAGAACGATCTGTTTGGACCGCATGTGTGATCTACTTATAACATGAGATATCTAACCGCGGAGCACGCCGTGACCGAAGAGATTTTTGATATTGATATGAGCTTACGAAAATTGTGCAAACAAGAACCGCTGGAATTATTAGATTTCAGGATTTTTCTCTGCGCACTCTACGATCTCCGCGGTTAAAAAAGTTGGTGGTGGTCTATTTGTAAGTGATAAGATATCTATTGTCACCCTGAGACGAAGTCGAAGGGTCTAGCGAAGCGCTATTCTCTCTTAGCCGAATTTCTTTCGCTTCGCTAGATGCTTCGGCCTCGCTATGCGCGCCTTCGGCGGGCCTCAGCATGACACGGTCACTTACTTCGCAACCACTACCAAAAAATTTCCTTGTTGGGTCAGGCGTATCAAAATACTTTGACCCCACACAGGATGGCGATGGCCAAAAATACAATCCAGGAGAGGTGTCTGCCGCGGGTGAATATGAAGGAAAAAATCCCGCTGACCAGGAAAGTAAAGCCAACGGCGAGAATGACTCCCTGACTTGGATCGATCTTTGGGAGCAAGCCCCCGCTGATGAGCAGGATCAACGCCAGCCCCCACCAGGCAGCCGTGGTCAGGTGCCAGCCATATCTCAGGGTTTGTTTGGTAAAAGAATCATCCCCAAAAAGCTTTGGGAGATTGTCCCTGCGCAGCAGTCTCGTGATGATATAACGCTCACCCAGCCAGGAGTGAGCTACGCCGATGGCGATTGCGAGAAAGGCAGCAAGGACTAGCATGCTATTCATACGCCAATTCTAACGCTGAAGCAAATCCATTCAGCTTGGGGTCATCGCCGCACAGATAGTGGTAAATTTTGTGAAGCTTCTCCGTTGCCAGGTCGATGAAATCATCCATTTCACCCTCGGAGAGATATTTTTCAGGCCGCACCCCGTACACGTCTTCTAGTTTTTGGTCTGTTCGCTGGTAGAACTCATTGATATACGCGATTCGTTCCTGGACATTTCCTGGGGGCATGAAGGGCAGATAGTCTTGCGTGTAGCCACAGTCTAGAAAGGTGCTCCAGAAGATTGAGTTGGGGTTGCTGCGCACATGCGCGAAATCAAGGCCGTACCAGTCGCGCTTGACTTCCCAGATGAATTTGGGATCAGCCTCGAATTCGGCCGAAAATCGATCGCGGGTGGGTTGGTCGATCTGATCATCCCATAGGTTGTCCACCAGCAAGTGGAAGAAATATCCCCATACGAACGAAGCGCGCTGAATATCCGATTCTTCCGTATTCGTGGGTTGGATATGCTGGCGGTAGAATTCCAGATCGGCGAGTATCCATGGCGCGTCCTCACTGCCTTTGAAATGCAGGATTTCGGGGGGTGGCTCGAAATTCTCCCAGTTTTCGTCAGGGATACCTGAGTCAGGGGCGATATTGCCCATGGCAAAATATTCTGAGTTCAAACCGGCGGTCCGTTCTAGCAGGGCTTCAGCAACGCGCAAATGAACAATCCAAGATGCCATGTTGACTTCCTGTCAGGGGTTAGGTCGTGTTGACATTGGGGGATTTAGCTCCTCCATTGGATGAGTACGTCATCCAATAATTACTTGAAATGTCATCACTATCAAGTTCTTTCAATTTTGAATACAACGGGTTTAATTCCATCGGTGCAGCAAGTGATGAATTGATTTTCATTCTTCATCCAGTTTTTGAAACTGCCTCCTGTCATCATAATCATGAGAATCTTATGGATATCATCCCAAGCCCAGTCGCAGCCAAAACCTTCGGGGCGTTCTGTTAGATAGTTGACGTTAAATTCATCGCCCTCGGAAAAGAAGTGGCATGGCCCTTGTCGAAGGCCATCCCGACGGTATTCTTCGGCTAAATCTTGATGGTAAAGCGTTTTTAAGACAGTGATCTTGCAGGTGGGTATTTGCGACATGCTGGTCTCCTTTGGGGGTTAAAAGAAAAAGATGCACGCCGATAATATAACAAATTGCACATTGCCAGCAAGTATATAAGTAATTTGTTAGAAATATGATTTTGGAGCAAATTACTCTTGCACAACGGCAAGTTTTCTGGCATAATTACTCATGCTCTTCCCAGGGTGCCCCCCTCACTCTGCGAAGGGCATTTTTCTTTAACGTGCTGAACGCCCTTCGGGCTGCTGATTTACCTGAAACTAGTTCCTGAAATTCCCGCATAAACCACCAAAAAGTGAATAAAGAAAAGTATCGCCAGCGGAAGATAAGTCCATAATTGGGCAGTCTTGCGTAAGGTATTCTCGTTCACGATATCAGTACTTTGTTGAAATTTTTGCTTTCTTACTTCTAGCGCAGCAGCAACCAGTGTTGCTAAAAGAAAGATGCAATTCCAGATCAGGATCCAAAGAGGATACACCCCCCAGAACATTTCCTGGGCTTGGACATCAAAGAGATGGATACACATAAATACTGCGCCAACGACACCAAACAGGATTAATCCAATAAGTGCTCGGAATTCTCGAAGATGTCTCCGCCATCCCCAGTTACCCAATTTTCTCTTCGTAAGTCCCATGATGGTGAATATTCCGATCAGCGTTGATGAGCTGTTCACGGCCATATCGCTCCAGCCGTAGAAGCGTTTGGGGTGTAGGCCTTGCTCGAGTTCATCAACCACGCCTAAAAACGACCCGCAGATAAAGATCAAAATCAAGATTCCTTTGCCCTGGTAATCTTTGGATAAAGCGGCATACAGCAGCCAGGCCATCAGTACATATTCTGGGATGTGGATATGCTTGTTGGGGTTAGGCTCATATCTGATGATGATATAGGCGATAATTGCACATGGGATCAAATATAAGAGATGTGTGAAGTTCCTATTTTTGAGAAAACCATATAATGTATAGGCGATGCCTATGATGATCACTCCATAGAGTGGGATTTTCCCAGTTGCCTCTTGCCCGATGGCACTTTCCAACCTGCGGTAGATCAGGATGGCGGAGGGGAGTATGAGCGTGTATCCAACGATCAAACCCCAGGTGATGATTCTACGAACAAAGGGGGATGTTTTGAATTGATTTTTCATCTCGAGCACCACATGCTGTTAGACCTAGCAATATCGTTTCAGCAATTATATCCGTATCTGGGCGCGAGTGTTCGCAAATGACAATTTATGAAGAAGCTGCCTCTCCCTAGGTGTGTTTCTTACTGATGGAGTTTTAATTCCTCAACTAACCTGCAGCGCTGCTGAAACGGGAGCACAATAAGATTAAAAAGCTATTGCTCAAAAGTGCCAATCACTTCTACTTGATCACAGCGGATGAACCAACCACTGAGGTTGAAATCGCCTGGATGTCCTGCAACCGTTCCCGAGCCAGTGCTGATGAAATACACCGGATTATTCTTCCCCAACGACGCGCTCCAAATACCTCCCTCGACACCCGTTTCTTTATCCCATTCCGACGCCTGATATTCTAAATTTACAACCAATCGATTTCCATAAGGGACCAGGGGACGGTCAGCCACAGGCGGATGCGTGATGATGGGTTTCCCTTGGCCGTCTTCACCAGTCAATTGGAAGGGCGAGGCCGAAGGTTTACGAATAACCTTGACTCTTGCATACTTGATCGTTTCAACTGGCTCTGGTTCTGGCTCAGGCGTAGGGGGAGGCACGGGTACCGGAGTGGGCGTTGGTGTTGGTTGACCTGGGTCGGGGACATACGCTGATTGCCCCGTAAGGTACACGTGAATATTTGCTCCGAGTAGGGCTAATTCCTTCAAGTTTTCAAACGTTAATTCCATATCTGCAACTCCTGAAACGAAATAATTTATCTTGAAAAAGGGACCTCAAATTATCCAAGAAAAATAATTGCAAGATTTGTTCCAGCTGGATAATTTACAATATTATTGTTTGCTAATTGATCAAGATTAAAATATAAAAGGCACACGATTTTCGTGTGCCTTTCTGGTTGATTTATTAGCGAAATCTACTGACCAGTGGTCATTGAGTACCAGGTGCTGGAGCAGTTTTGATGCAGAGATTTTGTAATATCTTGTTTGTCTGTTTTGTCTGCGGTTTCGTCTTTGTGCTCATCCCAAAATGCTTTTAAGATATCTAATAAATGATCTTCCAATTCAGCACGATTCTCCTTAGTATTTTTCTCAATATTCAATAATAAGGTAATATCTTTTATATGTTCTGGTGTCAATATTTGGAGTTCTAATCCTGCATATTTGTCTGGCCCAATATCAGAAAGCTCCTTTGAATTTAAGTAATTGATAATCTTGAACTCTATTCCTATTTCTTCAAGGTGGTCCCATATCTCTTTCATAGCTTCGTTTTTTAGTAAATTGTTTTTTAAGTTTTCAAGTTCATATTCTTGTTTAAAAGGGATGTCCATTTCTTCATGTACAACATACATAATGAGCGCGAATTTTTGGAGAATCTCACGGACCATTTCTTCCGTTGATAGACTCTCCTTGTGTGCGGTGGGTTCGGGTTTTTTCCGGTTATCAAACAGGGAGCCAATTGACCCCTCGCCCCCAACCGAAAGTCCAGCAATTTTTCGCATATAGGCTTCTTGGTCGAGCATACCTCCTTCAAACCCTTCTTCTCTGGAGAGCGAATCGACCACTACATATGAAATTTGATTCTCTTTAAGTAGTTCTGCCATCAAGGTTGAATGGGTTGAGCCGACATGTACCGCCAGGGGTCCTATGAATTCTTCATTATTCAACAACGCCAGAATATTGCCCACCATGGCTTCGCTGCGCTGGTTGACCACATCCATCTGCCCCAGCATCAAATCCATGTCGATCTCGAGCTCAGGGGGAATTTCTACCTCGTTATCCTGTGCATAAGCAATGATCTGATCATATTTTGCAATGAAATCATCAGCCGAAAGATCTTCCATAAAGCTATCTTTCATCTCGGTGGCGTATTCATCAGTGCCCAGGGCAAATTCAAACGCCTCTTCAAAGCGTTCCTGATCCATGTAGCCATTCCAAAGATCCATTTCTTGCTCATCCATTTGGGCCAGGGCGATGTAGTAAAGATAAAGATCGGGTGCTAAATACACCTGCATTTCAACATCGACTTCGTAAAGGTCGACATCTTCAATGCCATGGACAAACACATCTTCGTAGATCATGCCGAGGAATTCTGCGCAATTGACTTCCCCTTCTGCCAACATATACGACATAACATCTTCACGATCGGTGATCGGTGTTCTGGGTACATAAGGTGGTGGTCGGTGTGCCCAAGACAAATCCAGAGAATCTTCACTAGCGCCGTAGCCTTCGATCCCTAAATTTCGCAAATCATGATCTGCATACAGACGGTTGAGCATGATCGCAATCTCAAGTTGACCTATCAAGAAAGCGTGATTCTCTTTGAAAATGAAAACTGCATGCTCAGAATCGCTTTCATACACATCTTCAACGAAGCCGACATCCTTGGTGATCTCAGTGGCAATTTCAGAAAGTGATGGAGTTTTTTCCGAAGCTGTAGAGATTGACGTAAAGGAGCTGGTCAATAGACAGACTAGCAATAATGCCGAGATTATTCGCATTTTGTTGAATGGATTCGTTTTTGTATTCATCGTCCCTCCCAATGAAAAACTATTTGATAAATGACCTGATCTTAGTATAGGAAAATTTTCACGAAAGTCAATCACTCTTTTTTCCCACTTGTCGCATAAAATGTACAATGAATTGAAAAAATTCCTGCTCTTGTTGCCCCATTGGGGGAGCTTGAGGAGTAAACTCCTTAAACAAAAAAACGACAGATGTCGTTTTTTGTCAGTAGGGCGGGTGGGGGTCGAACCCACACGATTTTTCAATCGAGGGATTTTAAGTTGTGATGAGCGAGTGTCTATCCAGTAAAACTGTGTCTATCCTGTCTATTTAGGGAGATGTAGTCAATGAGAAAGTGACCACTTTTTCCATAGATTACATTGTTTGTAAATAAATCTACTCAAACTGTGCCAGAACTGTGCCAGTTATCTGTTGGGGGAAGGCAATTCGTTTTCATAACTTTTGATGTTTTCCCAAAGAAGAGCAGAACTTACAACCCTACCGGTTTTGAGTTTTATTCCAGTTTATATACATTTTTGATTGACGAAAAGAGAGGCTATGCGTATCGCAACATTATGCATATGAATTATAGGGAGAAAAAGCACGATTTCCATATAATTTCTGCTTCTTGAGGGGGCTTTTCCATTAAAAAAAGTCCCCCAGTTGGGGGACTCGAAATTCTAAGAATTTAATTACCCGTTATTTTATTTTTTGACGACTGGAACTGTAGTCCCTGCCAGATCATTAATCACATTAACTAAATCACTACCAGTGGGAACAATGATCTTAGTATTATCTTTTAAGGCTTCAGCGACTGTCTCCAGTTTTTTGAGCAGCTGTGCATTGCCGATAAAATATTCTTCAGCGGCAACGTTAACAGTCTTGATGGCATCTCCATCTGCATCTGCTTTTAATCGAATCGCCGCGGCGATCCCTTCTGCTTTTTTAATTTCAGCTCGCCTTTCTCCATCAGCCTGGGTTTCAATCGCTGTTGCCAGGTCAAGGGCAGCTATTTTTTCATTTTCAGCTTTAACAACCTGGTTCATAGCGTCTTGAACATCATCCGGTGGTTCGATACGCTGCAGCTCAACCCGGACAACATCAATTCCCCATTTGGAAACTTCTTTGGATAATATTTTTTCAACTTCTTCATTAATCTGGTCTCTATTTTCATTTGCTTCTGTGAGGGTCATTTTGCCGATCACGGCTCTGAGAGTTGTTTTTGCCAGAGATGGCACTGAGGATGCAAAATTGTTCACGTTATAAATTGCTTTTTGGGCTTCTTCCACCCGGTATACTAATCGCGAATAGGATTTGTGAGAATTAGGATGATTGAGGAGCCTGC